>CAYWNG010000069.1:0-17096 GCA_964458685.1 uncultured Pirellulaceae bacterium | reverse complement strand
CTAGCTGGTCTGATGATCAATTGGTAAACGCAAGCTGGATTGACACGCGTGCCGCCAAAAAGATCATTGATTTGCAGTCGATATAGGCCATCTTCAGGAATGCTAAGCATACCGATCAAGTCTGTTGAGCCGCCGTTGTAGGGCGGGCCATCGTACGCATAGTGATTGCTTGATACCTTCATCGGCGAAGGGATGTCTTTTAGTTCGAGCACATCGCGCCAAGTTACTCTGCCTTCGACGTTCACACTTTGTTGAACAATCGCCGCTGGTCCGGTAGGAGCCCCCATGCGGTGTGAGGCGATCTCGATCCACCATTTCTCGCCCTTCTTCGCTTGAAAGGCAAAACAATCGACATCGGCAGCAGGATAGAAACTGCCCGATATTTGGCAGGGTAATTCGACTTGTTGTGGTTGGTCGATCGCGTTGGGCTCGGCTTCAGCCTTCGACTTGGCGTAGTCGTAATTCATGGGTGGCCAAGAATATTGAGCTACGTGTTTGATTGACGCGAATTGAATCGGTTCAGAAGTGGGTGAGACTGTTTGAAGGCTCAATCGATAGAAGAACTCTGGTCCGCCTTGATACGTCAGGTCATGGACTTTGATCAGGTAATCGTCGTCACTTTCGATTCGAACATGGATTCCATTTCCTAAGCGATCAGTAGCTAGAACCTTGCCACTTGAAGTAGTAAGTACGATCACCGGGTCGAGCTTGGACTCAATCGATCGACTGGAGCAATCGATACGTACACTCTGTCCCGCCTTCGCACTGAAGCGGTAGTGATTCATGCCTTTGGCGATCATCGTAGCGTTCACGGTACTATTCGCTTCGATGGTGATCGCGTCGTTGATTGACGAACTGGGCTTGGCTTGTACGATCTCGGTCAGTTGTCCGATTGAAAATACTCGGCTTGAGGAGACGCCAAGTCTTGCCACTGCAAATGCTTCAACAAGGCCAGGGCTTATCTCAGCCGGAATAGAAATGCGAAAGCGATTGGGTAGGACCTGCTGTTTTTCATCGGTCGCCGGCGTGGCGATGATGCGTGGATCGGAGAAGATCAATCCGCTAAGTTCATCAAGATTTTCACCACCAACGGTTACTTCCACAGTTTGGCCAACCTGGCCACCCATTGGGGAAATCGTTAGTAATCGCGGTGAAGGAAGGCAAACGGATTGGCCAAATAGACTCGAGCACGTGAGCGTTGCGAATAGCCCCATCAGCAATTGGCGAATCGATCGCTGCTGGCCAATTGCGGAATGTGAGAATCGTTTTTTCGGAAAGTGAATCATTTCATCTCAGTTCTAGTTACAGCAACTCAATGGTTGAACAGAAACTCTTTGGAATTGATGATCGCCCACACGATATCTTCAAAGTCTTGCTTAGTTGGCGTTCCATTCGTCGTGCTTTCTGTAATCACCTGCAACTCTGCCTCTGTCGGAGGCCTAGAAAATGCAGTTTGATAAACTCTTTCAATGCGGACCGGCAAAGGATCGGTACTCTTGGCGAGTTGATCCGCTAAGCCGCCTGCGGTAGCTAACTTGCCTTTTAAATCAGCCGCGTTGAGTAAGTGAAGGCTCTGAGCAAGGTTCGCGGATTGAACTCGTTCGCATTCGCAAACACTTGAATTCTCTGGACGCCCAAAGACCTTCAAGAAAGGAACTGCTCGGTTATAGCTGTTATCTGGTAGCGCGATGGCGCGAGTACCGGCTGGCAAATTGGCAAAACTGGTTTGAGCGCCGGTTAGTTGATCGATCGAGTCAAGCAAGACTTCGGCTGTCAATCGACGCGGATAGAATCGAGAGAAGTTCTGCGAGTCGATCTTGTTTAGTGAATTGGGCTGCGAACTCAATTGATAGGTTTGAGATGTCACAATTGTTTTGGCGAGTGCTCGCAGATCGAAGCCGCTTGCAATGAAGTTCTTTTCGAGTGCTTCAAGAAGTTCGGGATTGCTTGGAGGATTGGTGTCGCGGATGTCGTCTTCGGGTTCGATCAGACCAACGTGAAAAAAGTGCTTCCAGTAACGATTTACCAACGATTTAGCAAAGAATGGATTGTCGGGAGATCGCATCCAGTCGGCCAGCTTAAGTCGAGGGTCGTCGCTGGGTTGGATTTCTCCCAGGTCAGTTCCCAATGCACGCGGTCGAAGCATTTGACCACTGCGGACATTGCGAGTCTCTGCAACACCACGTTGGTGAAAGATCATATCTTCGTTTTGAACACCCGTTGGCTTGCGTCCAACGCGAGAAAAGAATGCAGCTAACGAGTAGTAGTCGTCTTGACTCCAACGCTCAAACGGATGGTGATGGCACTGCGCGCACTGTAGTCGAACACCAAGAAACAACTGCGAAATGTCCTCAAGCTGTTCCTTCGGATCTTTGACTCGTTTGTACCACGCAACAGCCGGGTTGCTGGCGATGGTCCCAGTTGCTCCCAAGAGCTCCTTAACCATTTGATCGTAAGGAGTTCCTGCTTGAAGACTGTCTCGCACCCAAGCGTGGAATGAGAAGTTGGCCGCTAAATCATTCGTGTCGTCGCGGCGATTCTTGAGCAGACTGGTCCATTTGTTCGCGAAGTAGTCGGCATAGTCTGATTGTTGCAAGAGATGATCGACCAGCAACGTTCGTCGCTGATCGCTGGGCCACTTGGCGTACAATTCGCGATCCGCATCGCTTGGTAATCTTCCTGTCAGATCGATTGTTACGCGGCGTTGAAACGTCGCATCGTCGCAAATGCTAGAGTGCGGAATGCCGAGCCTCTGTAGGTTTGCAAATACATGTTGGTCAACCAAATTAGTCGACGGTGGGAGCGTTGTCAGTGGTGCACCAAGCGGTACTGCTGGGCGGAAGACCGATACAAATCCCGAATAGCGAACCATGATCGCGGCGGTGCCCGGCAAATCAGCCACAGTCACTAAGCCTTGATCATTGACCGTCGCCAAGGCACTATTGTTGGACTCGAAGAGCGCTAGACCAGTTACATCGCGGCTTGATCCATCGGAGTAGGTTGCAACAACTGATAACTGTTGAGTTTCCCCTGGTTGCATCAGCCGCGATTCAGGAAGCACGCGAACACTAGAGATCGTGCTGTGAGTTCGGACTACTTGGGAATCGGACGTCGCGGGCTTCTCTGGCGACCCACGCTTGATCCATTCGATCAGCAAGCGATATTCGGGTGAAGCGACGTTGATGCGTGCTCCACCACGGTGAGGCTCGGTGCCGACAGCTTTGCGAATTAATAAGCTCTGTTCTGGAACTGCTGGAAAGAGCCGTCTACCTCGGCCGTGCATCACAATTTGCTGGTAGTCATAATCGGGCTCAAATCCAAGAAGGCTGAGTTCGAATCCATTTTGACCGCCACCAGCTTTCGCATGACAAACTCCAGCATTGCAGCCGCTCTTGGTGAGTATGGGAACAATGTCATTGGCAAAGTCGATTTGCCCAGAGGCTTCGATGACTTGATGCCAAGGCAAAGCTTGAGTCTCTGGGTCAGACGACTTCGCTGGGTTAGAAAGCATCGATAGCCAAGCAAAGCCCAGCACAAAGATGCTGCGAAGAATGACGCTGCGAAGAATGAGCAGGCGTGGCCGCGTTTGAAACATAGAAGTCATAGGACCTCGACAATCTAGTCGTCAATCGCCAGTCTGTTGTAGCCTTTCTGATGTACTCAGGGGCCCGCTTGACTTGGTTGGGTGGGATGGCGCGAATGACGGAGTGTAGGTGGGTAGTACGTGAGTATAACCGAAGCGTCCCCCTATTCCAACATGGAACGATCGCAATGGGGGATTGATCGCCAACAAAGCCATAATGTAGCTGGGGTGCTTGCAGTTGTGCCTCACCTTCAGCCAGAATGGACGGCCTTAAAGACTTGGGCTTGGAAACTTTTTTTTGAAGACTGGGCCTTGAAGACCGGGCCGCGGCGGCTGGGCAGTTGGCCTCTCAATCAAATCCACATTTAACCATTTCGTTAGAACATCCTGGAGAAACACATGCGTCGGAATTTCGTTCGAACTCTAATGTTGCTTGCACTTGTTCCGCTCGGGCTTGCTGCGGCTAACCACGCACACGGTCAGCAGACCATTGGCAAATTGGAAAAGCTCTCTCCCGATTTTGACAAGCTTGTTCCAGCGACGTCGAAGATCGAAGTGGTTGCCAAGGGGTTCACTTGGACCGAGGGACCAGTTTGGATCGGTGGAGAGAATGGACACTTGCTCTTCACTGACATTCCACGCAACTCGATCTTTAAGTTTCAGCCCGATGCCAAGCCTGGCCAAGAAGTCTCGCTGTTCATGAATCCGTCCGGCTATACCGGCGTGACATACTACGGATTGGAGCCCGGAAGCAATGGATTGTTTATCGACAAGCAAGGTCGATTGTGCATGTGCGAGCATGGCGATCGACGCGTGAGTGCCTTAACTCCCAACGGAGGCAAGATCACCTTAGCCGACAAGTACGAAGGTAAACGACTCAATAGCCCGAACGATGGTGTCGTGATGAGCAATGGTGATATCTATTTTACCGATCCACCGTATGGCTTGCCAAATCAATTCGATGATCCTCGTCGTGAGTTGGACTTCTGTGGAGTCTATCGCCTCAAGCCAAATGGCGAACTTACCTTGTTGACGAAGACTATTGAACGGCCCAACGGCATTGGACTTTCGCCAGATGAAAAGTCACTGTATGTCGCGCAGTCGAATCCCAAGATGGCCAATTGGACCAAGTTTGAAGTCAAGGCCGATGGAACGCTAGGAGAAGGCAAGCAGATTCACGATGCGACTCAACGCGTTGGTAAGGAGCCTGGATTGCCCGACGGATTGGAAGTGGATAGCCAAGGAAATATCTGGGCCAGCGGTCCTGGAGGGATTTACCTGTTTAACGCCAATGGAGAATTGCTCGGGCGATTAGTGACAGGCGAAAGAACGAGCAACTGCACGATTGCCCCTGGCGGATGGTTGTACATGACTGTGGACCACTATCTTTGCAGAGCCAAGATCAATGCTACTGCGATCGCTAAATAGGATCGCTTAGTTCTTCCGTGACTCAATCGCATCAACCGCAAGTTCATGACTTGCGGTTGATGCATTTCTAGCCCGAGTGCTTGTTCGAAGGATCGGGAGTTTGGCCTTGCATGGCCTCTGCGTCCCATTCCCGAGCGCGGCTGTAGAAATTCTCTTGCGGGCAGTTGAGCGTATTCTGTGGACGTGAAGCAACGTTGCGAACGTGCGCACGCTGAATCATCAAGCACATCTCCAAAAGGTCCTGGAGAATTGGAGTGATTAGTTCCCAGTCGACGTCACGGCCTGCGATACCCTTGCTGAGTTCCGAAGCTAAGTGAACGATGGCAGGGCTTTCCAAATGCCGACCGATGTCCTTTAGCCGCTGGAGTGATTCTGCTAGAGTCTTGGCATCATGAGATTCAAATGCAGTGATGGTTCTTTCGGTCAAATGGCCAACGGTAATTGCCAAGCTGTCGTCGAAGTCTTGTTGCATGTAGCGACTATCGGCGCGCCAGCCAACTTGCATGTGCACAAATCGTTCGACCAAGTCTGGATCAAACTGTCCACCGGCGCAACGGCGTAGCTCCGCGAAGGCCTCTTCTGGGCTACGGCCTTTTCGGTAGACGCGATTGGAAACCATGGCATCGTAGGCGTCTACCATACAAACGATTCTGGCTCCCAATGGAATATCTTTACCAACAGGACCACCTTCAGGAGTGCCACCACCATCGTAGCGGAAGTGATGGTAACGAATGATGTCGGAGAGCATCTTGCTTTCGAATGCCGAATCGATGATTTCAACGCCGATGCGCGCGTGAGCCTCCATGACTTTCCATTCGTCCTCAGTCAACTTGCCTGGCTTAAGCAAGACAGCGTCGGGGACGCCGACCTTGCCGATGTCATGGAGCAAGCCTGCGATTTCGAGAATATAAAGATCTCCAACGCTCATCATTCCACGTCCAACCGTGACGCACAACTCAGAGACTCGTTGGCTGTGAAGGGCTGTATCTGCGTCGCGATAGGCGAGCGCTGCATGGAGTGAAGCGACTGCTTGATAGGAGATCGGCTGGCGAACAATAGACAGACTGACTTTAGGAACGATGACTGCACTGTCGGTACCTTCGGCCTCTTCGCACATGCTGCTATCCCAAAGCTTGACTTGGTTTCGGCCTGCTTGCTTTGCTGCATACAACGCTTGGTCAGCTTGTTCAAGCAAAGCTTGGTAGCTGGCTGGGCCAAATTCAGAACTAGAGACACCAAAGCTGCTAGTCACATGGTACGGCTCGGCTAATTCATGTTGGATCGCGCGACGAATGCCTTCAGCGACTTCTGCCGATCGCTCAGGTGTCTTGTTCGTCATGATCACACAGAACTCTTCACCACCATAACGACCAACAAAGCCTTGATCGGCAACCGAATTGCGGATGACTCTGGCAACGTCCTTCAAGACTTGGTCACCGACGGCATGTCCAAAATTGTCATTCAGCTTCTTAAAGTGGTCGACATCCAGCATCACAACGCTAACGGTTGTCTGCTGTTCAACGAAACTCTTCCAGTCGGTTTCCAAGCATTCAATCAGCGAACGGCGATTGAAGCATCCAGTTAAGGCGTCCTTGGAGGCGAGTTCCTGCAAGCGAACGTTTTGTTGGTGAATCTGCTCTTTGCTAATCTCCAGCTCTGAAAGGGCCAGCATCAGCGATTGCTTTTGTCGCTCAAGGACAGTTACATCTTCAAAGCTAACTAGTGTACCGGCGAGCTGTTCCTTGGAATCTAGAATTGGCGTGGCGTTGACGACGAATGATCGCTTCTCATTGTCACCAACGGCAAGTTCTACAGTACTACCGGCTTGTCGCTGGGAGGTTTCCAAGGCCAAGGACCAAGGCGTTTTGCCTTCTGGTGTGATGAAGTGCATCGCGTCGAGTGATTGACCGATCAATTGTTCTACGGTTCTATGCGTACTGTTCTGGAAAGCTTCATTAGCCATCATCAGTCGACCTTTGGGGTCCGTGATGACCACGCCGCCAGCAATGGTATCCAAGGTATTCTTAACGCGCCGAGGTACCGTGCGACTTGAGTCCATGACCGAAAGGCTTCGGCGTAGCAACAAACCGAAGGTCAGAAGATTCAGGGCGCCAACGAAGCCCAGCGATGACAGGATCGTCCAGGCTCGCCCTTTAGCAACATCGGTCGCAAATGCGATTTGTAGCGACATCCACTCCCGCGAATTACGAATGATGGGAACGCTAATCTTGGTGTTGGACTTGTTCGATTCGTCCCAATGGGCATCGTGCAAGCCTAGTTCATGGATGATCTTTCCATCGAACCGTATCAATCTTAGGCTCTTGAATCCTTCCATGGTTTCAGCCAATTGAGCTAACGTGGTCGCTAACTGAGTCTGCTTATTGGACTGAATCTGGGCTGCGCATTGCTGCGCCGTTTCCTGACAAATCTGCAATCGAACGCGGTTTTGTTGATTGACCTGTTCCGTAGTTTGGTTGAATACCAATGCGATCACCGGCACTGTCGACAACAGCGCTAACATAAGCGTCAGCTTGTACGTTGTACCGAGTCTTTGCATGACGATGTCGAGAAATAGGGGCTAGTGCAGGGCGGTAACGAACGGAGAAAACGGTCGCAGCGCACTCTATGCGCAAGGTGGATAAGTGTTGCTTACGCAGGGATGCAAACAAGGATTGCCGACAATTGGAGCGAATCTAAGCCAGCAACTTTGGTCAAAGAATTCCGGTTATACCGGTTGTATGGCGTATTGGTTCAAGGCGAACCTGAGCGACTTAAGGTCTCAACGAAGGATATCCACGGCATATCTTGGCAAGATATGCACTCAGTGCCGGTAGTATATTGCTTGCATTTACGTTGTTCGCGGTAGATACCACTCCGCGTTGACTTTGCGGTTTCGACAGGTCGAATCGATACATGATGCAGTGTCTGTATTGATCCTCCAGTCGCAGTGTTTGCCTCCACTGCTTGGAGGGGTGCAGGTGTATTCACACTCTGTTGCTAGGTGGAAGTTGAGAGCAAATTCAATCTCTCGTTGATCGTTGGGTAAGTCACTTGTTTGGCTCGTCCTACAACTTGACAGTCAAAATACAAGCAATTCTCATAGGAATTGGCTTGAGCTGGACATTGTCCGCTCAAGATCTAACGCTTCCTCAGATTCAGCCCTTGCCTTTGCTCAATCAGCCCCAGCCAGGAAGTTCATCTTCATCCGATGAAGCTGCAATTCCTGACGCCCGGCAATTGATCAAGACTCCTGCGGAGTCAATGCAGAACAAAGTCGTAGCCGCGCAGCCTCTTGAGAGCTTGGGCGTGCCCGAAGTACCCGCAGACTTTGACTATGGCACCTCTGCAACCAGTGCGCCAGTCTATACACCGACTGATCCGCCTGAAGATGTGCAGGCTTCGGAGCAACCGCAAAACGAAGTGCCTCAATTGCTCAAACCATGGTGGATTGAGGGACACCAGCAAGATGCGGTGGGAATACGAGCGGATCTTGAAGAGTTGATTTGGTTGGCCATTACGCACTCGCCACACGTACAATCCGTGCTATTAGAACCGCAGATTCTTGATGCGCAAGCCACGCAGAAACTGGGTGTGTTCGATCCTAACAGATTCGTAGACACAATTTTCAAAGACACTTCCGACCCAGTTGGAAACTCGCTGATCACCGGTGGACCACCTCGATTGAACGACCATCTTTGGGAGAACCGCGCAGGGGTGAGATCGAAAAACCAATATGGCGGTCAGACAGAGCTATTCCAAGAGTTGAACTTAAAGAACAGCAATTCGCGGTTCTTCACTCCGAACGATCAGTCGAATAGCCGCTTGGTCCTACAATACACACAGCCGTTAAGACGCGGTCGAGGTACGAACTACAATCGATCGAGCTTTGTTATCGCTTCGATCGCTGCAACTCAAGGTCGCTATCAAGCCTCACAGGCTCTTCAAGATCACGCCTACCAAATCACGGAAGCATATTGGAATCTGTATTCGGCTCGCGTTGCTCAGATGCAGGTCCAACGTGGCCTAGATAATCTCAATCGATTGCGTGAGCGTTTGGTAGGTCGAGGCCAAATAGATAGTCTGCAAAGTCAGATACTTCGAGCTGATGCGGCCATCGCGAAGCAGACCGCTGTACTGGCAAATTCGCGTGCTCAGGTTCGTGCCAGCGAAGCCAGTCTTCGCGCGCTAATCGCCTCCCCAGAACTGCGAGAAGCGACCAGTCCAATCATACCAATTACTTGCACTATCAACACACCTCCACAGCTTGACGCCACCAACGAACGGCTAGCCGCTCTGGAACATCAACCTAGAATCCTGGAAGTTCAGGAAGAGATTAAGGCAGCCAGAACAAAACTACACGTGGCTCAAAACGAACTTCAACCGACGCTCAATTTGGTTCTGCAAGGCTACTTACATGGACTCCGCGGCAACTACGACGTGGGACAGAGCATTGTCGATCAAGTCACATCGACGCCAAGTTACCACGCTGGTTTTGCCTATCAACGGCCCAAGGGCAACGTTGCAGCACAGGCGATTGCTCGCGAGAGTCGTATGGAGCTTCGCAAGGCGCTCCTGCGACTGGACGACACGCTTTTAGCAGTGAGTGCCAATGTCGAGTCGGCGGTGGCGAATGTAGATGCTGCGTTCCAGCAGTTGGATTCGTCAATACGAGCAACATTGGCCACGAAGGCTGAAATTGAATACCTAGAGGGACAATGGAACAATGCCTTTATGTCCGCAAGCAGTCCTGGCGCCCTTCAATTGGACCAGTTGTTGAACGCTCATATCCAGTTGATCGTTTCTGAGAACGGCTGGGTGCAAGCTGAACGCGACTACATGCTGGCGATTGCAAGATTAGCTGTCGCCAATGGAACGCTACTGCCAACATTCCCCTGCCCTTAGCCAGGCGCTGTGAGTAAGGAATATTCATAACCCGCTGCGTTAGCGAGGAACGACTAGGACTTGGAACCTCGGTCATCGGAAAGCTTGCGACGTTCCGCTTAGACTTCGCTGGTCACTGTGCCCAGATAGAACCTTTGCTCGGCAATCTTCTCGCGACCGTCGGCAAGAAACAGTCTAAGGCGGATACACCATCGAATCTTGAAGAGTCGGCCCTCAAAACTCAGCGGTGTCGTTGGTAGCTTCACGGAAACTTTGTGAGGCTGGCTGAGAGGGTTCTTGGCCAGATCAGCTCGTCCATAGCTTTCGAAGTAGTGGACGCCAATGTCTTCACTGCCCTTGCCCTCGGTGTACCACGCCACCGAGACTTCTAGGCGGTCGATCATTTGAGCCGAAATTCGCTGAATGCAGTATTCAAATTCCAGCAGTTCGTTGGGTTCCAAAGCTTGCTGCAACGACAGAATACGAAGTCCCAATGCTGGTTCGATTCGACCAGCTACCGTGCGTCGCGTGGGTAAACGACGACTGGGAAACTTCGGCAAAACGTCGGCCACTTTGGTACTACTCCTGTTACAACTAGCTTCCATCTTACGGCGTTATTGGCACCGTGGAACGAATGCATGATATCAAACGGAACGCGAATATGGCAGAGCATTTCTAGCGGATGCTCAGGATCGGCAATCAATTCAGTCGATCCATCCGGTTCGACCTGACGCTCGGATTCGTAGCTGGCTATCTCAGCCCGCTCGGTTCGAATATCCGTTCCTTGCTGATAAGTGGCCTCTTCGTAACCGACCAACGTAATCGTCAGCCTCTCAAAAGTGACCCGTCCATACTGACAAAGATATACCTTGTACATCTCACCAGGCAATAACGGCAAGTCGCTGATTTCGATTGCAGTGGGACCAATTCCTGCATGTTTTCGGAAGATTCGGAAAAACCATCGTGTTGCGAAGAAACCGACGACGGCAAACAGAGCCAAGAGGACAATCTGGAACCAGTTGGGTTTGCCGCTTGCCAAATTCTGAACCGAGACGACCAAGAGAATTGCCAGCAACGTGTTCCATGCCATCGCAAACAGCGTGCTTACTAGCAAGGGAGCTCTCTCCCCAGATTCCGAGGACAAGCGGTAGGCTAACTTGACACCTGGACTGTCGGTATAGTTTTGCAAGCTCGGGAGAATCGTCGATTCTGCCGCGCCAGTGCCCTCAGCTCGTCGCTGATGCTCGCGCTTGACCTGTGAGACGAGCGCATTGCGCCGTTCCGGTGAGGCCAGTGTGCCAGAGACTTTCAATAGAAAGCCGCTGAGCCCGATCACAATGAACGAGCAACAAGCGATCACCATCAGCCAAAAGCCGAAGCCAACTTTCAGGACCGAAGATTCTGGCCAGAAGACTTGCCACGTAACAACAGTGGTCAAGGAAACGATACCAAGCAGGAATAAGGTTCCAAAGAACGCCGCTTCGCTGACGCTACCGACGACCCACCAGCCGCTCATGCGCGAGCCGCGCTTCTTGCCCCACAATCTCACCCTAGAACGGACCAAACGACACTCCTCAAGGCCTCGAACAACCGCAATTCGAGCCTTTGGGGCTCGGACATTCGCAACTTTGCGTGGCTATCGTACGGTTTTCGGGCGATTACCACAACCAAACCTTCCACGGTCCGCTGCCCGAACATCCGGCCGGAACTTCGGCAAAACCGTCGCTGTGAGCCATCGAAACTAGATCGCCGGACCCTTGCGAATCCACAAGTTGCACTCCTTTCCCATCCAACTGGACTAACCGAAACCAGGTCAAAGGGAGCGTTTTGGCATCGGCATTCGATAGAATAAGCCGCAACTCACGGGGACTAATTTTGCCAACAAACCTCTCCAGCACCGGCTGCGCGATGACCCTAGCCGTAACGCCTGTGCTGACCGGATTGCCTGGAAGTCCGAAGACAATCTTGTTGCCAATCCGAGCACCCAGGACCGGCTTACCAGGTCGGATGGGCAAGCGATGAAACAGTATTTCGCCTCCCAGCTCCTTGATGGCCTGGGGTATGAAGTCGGTATCTCCAGCCGAGACCCCGCCCGTTAAGATCACAACATCGCTGGCGTCCACGGCTGACTGAATCGTTCGCTTGATGCTCGGTAGATCATCCTGGACTCGCGATTGACCGACAATCGTAGTCCAAGGCAGTCCACTCAGCCAAGTTCGCAAAGTCGGTCCGTTCGAGTCGCGAATCTGCCACGGCTGAACAGCTTGGCCCGGTTCTTGAAGTTCGTCGCCGGAAGCCAACAGCGTGATCCGAAGCTTTCGTCGAACCGCCACCTGCGCCGAGCCAAACGTGGCTAGCGCACCCATCGCTGCAGTGCCTATTTGCGTCCCGGCCTCCAAAACAACTTGGCCTTGGCGAATGTTCTCGCCACAGTATCGAATGTTCTGGCCCGGCTTCAGATCCTGCGGCCGAATGCGAAGCGTTACGAATCCAGTCTCGTGTCGATCGGTCTCGTCGGTATCCTCGCGACGAACAATGCAGTTGGCTCCCGAAGGAACGCAGGCTCCCGTAAATATCTGAACAGCTTTCCCCACGACCAAACGCAACGGAGGTTTTCCCGCGTAGGCTATGCCATCGACAGACAGTCTGAGACGCGAACCCGAGTTCGGCTCGCGTTCTTGATTCTCTGCATAAACTTGCTGAAGGTCGCTCAAGTCTATCGCATATCCATCCATGGCCGAAACATCGTGCGCAGGTGAATTGCGATCCGCCAGAAGTGGTTCAGCCAGGATTCTACCATCGGCCTGTTGAATCGGAATGAGTTCGGCGTCTACCGTTGAGACCACCGAACAGATCTTCAAGATTGCTGCTTCAACTTCGCTGAGCTGTGGTATTGGCATGCTTACTTTATTGAGTGTGGTTTCGTGTTGAAGTGAGAGCTATGCGGTGACGCTGACTGGTTTGACGCGATGACGAACTCCTACTTGCGCTGACGCCCTTGACCTTTGGCATACCGTGAATTCTGTGTCTGAATGGACTCCAGAGTCGGAAGTGGCAATTCGCAAGCCCAGTGAATTCCGGCCGACAGAAGGGCTTCGAATTCAGGCTGAGCGAAGTCGTCCAGATGTCCAAGCGATGTGTAAAAGGATCGTCCTCCATCGGCTCGAACATAGGTCCAGGCCACAGGTTCTGCAGGTTGATTCACAATGGTGCCCAAGATCAGAGACGTTGTTCCTGAAGCCAAGGGAGCAGTCTTGTAAAGCGAGCCACCTGACTTCAATGCAAATGGCTGGCCAAGTGCTGTAACGATTGGATGGTCTTTCGCTGTGTCCACTAGACTCAGTTCCGCTTTCAGATCATTGCCATAGTGATTGGTATAGCTGCCGCCCCAAACTTCGCGATCCAAGTCTGTCCACTGCGCAAGTCCTTCGGCGGGTTGCGCGTTGCGAAGAGAGAACGCATGGCTGGCTGTACGAATTCCAATAACTGGCTTGCCGCTGCGGATAAAGTTCTGAATCGCCTTGATGTCCGCTTCAGGCAGTGGTCGCCGACGAACACTGATCAGTAGAGCATCTGCGGTTTGAAGATCCTCCAGCGAGTGAATTTGATTGCGATCTTTCTCGTTCCCTAGCGCGTAGGTAACTCGAAAGCTCTGGCTCAAGTGTTTCGCGGCAAAGGCAGGTAGCGATTGCTCTGTGCGATATTCGTCTTCGGCAATCAGGATCGTAAGTTGTGGGCGTCGATCTTGCGAGAATCGAAATTCGTTGCCTCCCAGAACTTGGTTGCTGGAGATCGTCGAGCATACAAAACGCTCAACATGGTCGACGATAATGTCTGTTCCCGTGAAATGGCTCGCGAATGGCCAGGCTCGCGGGTCATACATCGTGTCGGTCAAGTCTCGCACTAACACCACTTGCTGACCAGCTTGAGCCAATCGACGGAGACCAAAGGGCCGACCTAGCACACACATATTGGTATGAACGCCGACCAACATCACATGCGAGACTTCGTTGGCTTTGAGAATGCTCCAAATCTCACGTCCCGAATCGCTGATGTAGTCCGTAGCGCTGTCGATCTTGATCGTGGCGATTTGACTCTTCCACGGCGCACGGGGATTGCGACCTTGAGCCGTCAATTGTTCAGCCCATCGCGCGTGCTCGTCAGGGGCGTCGTCTTCGCCACCATCGGCTTGGTCCAAAGGATATCCCACCGCCTGTTCGCTACTGATTTGATCGCACCATGTATCGATCGCATTAGGAAACTCAGAAGCGGACTTCACTTGCACGGCGCGATTCCTGGCGGGATGATCCTTGTAAGCATCCATGCAAGAACTGGGAGCGTGAATGACTGTCGCGCCTTGAGACCGAAGCTTGGCCACGAAGGAGTCGATTCGGGGAGCCAATTCCTGGACGCGTCGAACAGCGTTCACGCAGTGATGGCTGTCCCACATATCGCAGACGATGACGGCGGTCTTTTGTGTGTTCCAGGTTTCACTTTTGCTTAGCCGATGAAATCGATCGGAAGAGGGGCTGGTGGGTTGTTGATACCGCAGTTGAAGATCGATTGTTTGCGAGCATGCTGTCCCAGTCGCAAAGCAGAGGACCAGAAATAGGGGAAGTCGAATCAGTTGTACAAACGAATTCATAAGAATCTCGTGACGGGATGGATAGCGTAGGTGGGGAGTGTCTTGTAGCAGAGCTTCCACATTGTAACGCTTTGACATTGTTCCGATCGACTTGAACTCGCTCTTGCCAGTGGTTCCATCGCACAAAGCGGTTTTGCCCTCGAAAGTAAGTTGAACGAAGATTTGGGCTTCTCGATAGCTACACCTTGAGTAGGCTGATAGCTGAGATTGATTGACGGAAATTTGGCTTTTGAAAACTAGTTCGGTAAGTGATGCTGCGTTACAAAGCACTGATAAAAGAGACCTGGTGGCTGTGGACGCTATTCCTTGTTGGGGGCTCGATCATGACTTGGTTGAGCTTGATATTTCTGCTGACGTTCCCCATTTGCATCATCGTCTTCCTCTGGTTCGGCTTCGTTCGCTATGACGAGGAAGGTAACTTTCGCGGAACTTGAGCCTCTCAAGACACAGGAACAAGTACTTTCGCTCCGCAAGCCGGGCACTTGCGATAGACACCGCCGTACATCTTGGAAAGGTTGAAGTGATGCTTGCAGTCTGAGCATTGCACATGAATGTGTTGACTATCGCGTTGGCGTTGACGAACTTCGGGTAGGATCGTTTGCGACTTTGCAATGACTTGATCTTCGACCATCGCGTAATCGCTCACTCCATACCTGGATGCGCAACAGACTTTGCTGCACGTTCCCACCAGCGTCCATGGCTTTTCGTCATTCAGGACATAAAGCATTCCACACTGGATGCACTCCTGACCATGTTGCTCCATCTTTTGGCGATGCAACTGAAACTGCTCGTTGCGTTTTAACTCAATAAATGCGTTCAGCTTTACTGTCGGGTTCACCGTCGGGTCGGCAATGTCTCGAAGGATGTCTCCACTGACTTCGTGAATATCAAACCCATTGATCGGCTTTTTCTCGACAGGAAGTGGACCACCGATAGTTACACCCGTGGATGACAGGATGCTTAACCCAATGGCGTTGAGTGCCAGAGTCGTGCCGTCGGCAGTCTCTTGGCGAGCCATATAGGTCGCTTGAATGTGCCAAGTGCTATTCTTGCAACTTGCGCATGTGCCTTGATGACGATGAATTGAGCTGAGCGAGTTCTCTTGCTTGCAGCTTTCACAAAAGATCGCCACTTTATCAGGTAGTTCGGTCACAGGCTGCTCCAAGTCTTTCCGGCCGCGGGTTAACAGCGGAATCGGCGCGAGCCGTCCGGTTCTTATGCTTTCGCTCAATTCATCCACAGCGTAGCTTCAGCTACTCTGTTACTGATTGAACATGATCGTGTTTCTATTCGACGCTGTTATTCTAACTCAATTGCGTCAGTTCTGGCTATTGCCGACCAAGCTGCCAGAGAAAGGCCTTCGAATTCGCAGGCCTTTCACTTACGCAAGACCGGGATTTCTCATTGTTTTGTGTCGAGCAGTTGGTCTAGGATCGTCGGACAAGCAGCTTGCAACATATCCAGCACGAATTCAAATCCCTCGTCACCGCCATAATACGGGTCAGGGACTTCCCGCGGCCAAGGTTCGTCCAGATAGTCGCTGAGCAGCTTGACGTTGCTGTTCTTTTGTCCCGGTGCAAGTCCCATCAGATCGCGATAGTTGCTTCGGTCCATGGCTACAACGAGATCAAACTCTCTGAGATCTGCCGGTACGACCAATCGCGATCGACTGGTCAGATCTAAGCCTCGCTTGGCCGCCGCAGCTCGCATGCGTGGATCGGCAAGCTTGCCAATGTGATAGCCAGCGGTGCCAGCCGAATCAACTCGTACAGTTGCGTTCAGTTGACGTTGGTCGATCAAGCTTTGCATCACTCCCTCAGCCGCAGGGCTGCGACAGATGTTTCCTAAGCAGACAAATAGGATGCTCTTCTTTGAGTCTACTTTTTCCATGATGCCAAAGTGCGATTGATAGTCGGTTAGATGATTCCCTGTTCGCCGTAAAGGGAAGGCCGAAAAGGGAAGCCCAAAAGGAATGGGGGCAACTTAAGCTGAATGTGTAGTGCTCTCCGCTTTGCTCTTCAACAACAACGGCAAGTAGCGCAGCAAGAGTCCCGTGAAGATAAAGCCTCCGCCCAACAATGTCCACCAGTGAGGATGCTCGTACGTTGCATGGTTTCGCCAAGCGATCCAAACCCAAAGCGGCAAAATGATCGGCTCGATCAATGTCAGAATTGATGCTTCGGGGCTGCTGACCGTTCGGAGGGCTCGGCAGAAAATCACATATGGTAGGGAGAGCTGAAAGACTCCGAAAAAGGCGAGCGCCAAATAGGCACTCGGCGCAACTTGATTGAGCGGTTGATTCCAAACCCAAGGCAACATCAGAAGGACCGTAGCCAAGTGATTGAGCGTGATCAGCCAAACGGGATCTTGGTCACGCATTTTCCGCATCATCAGAATCACTGTCGAAATTTTACTGTTACTGTCGAGTCCGAGGTTCGTCAGTGGGTGCCTGACTCGATGATATGTCGCGTGAGTGTCGAAGTTCACCTTGGGGGTGACAGACAGGCCAATCGCGCACCTCGTGAGCCGTCCACCAGTGTCATCGATCATGCCGAGGAT
>CAYWNG010000068.1:13486-17235 GCA_964458685.1 uncultured Pirellulaceae bacterium | reverse complement strand
GCCTGCAAGTGCTTGACCATTCAGCGTCACGGTCAATCCCTGAGGCGCGGCGATCAGTTTGACTACGACTTGCTCGAGCATCGCCTGGGTGATCTCAGGCGGAGGCTGATTCGAGTCGCCAGACGGTGACTTCAATTCTGAAACTCCGCTGGGCATCAATTTTTCAACCACTTGAAAGCTACTGGTGGCAATGAAGAACACTAGCAGAAGAAAAATGACATCGATCATCGGCGTCATCGATATCTCGACCTCTTTCCGTCGACCGCTAGCTGAATAGTTGGTTCTCATTTACCGCGTTCCTCAAAGACAGAGAAAACGACATCGGCAATACCAAGCTGAGCGGCCGATCGAAGGATCGGTTCCAGTTTTTCATAAGGTACATTTTGATCAGTGCGAATTCTCAATTGCAGCGGCTGATCAGAAGCCATCAATCGCGATCGCATCGCCTTTTCAAGTCCAACTTGATCCACACCAGCGCCGCCGACCATCCAACTGCCATCGGCCAGAACGTTGACAACGACGCTTTGGCGATTGTTCGTTTCGTCAATTCCCGAGTTGGCTGTGGGGAGCTTGAGCGGAATGGAATTCTCTTGTTTCGCCAAATGGCTGGAGACCAAGAAAAAGATGATCAACAGAAACACGACGTCGATCATCGGAGTCATGTTAATGGAAGCCGTACCGTTGGCTACCAGCTTTGGACTTCGCACTGTCAGGCTCCAAAGCTAGGATCGAGGACGCGGTGGCGTAGGCGGAGTTGCTGCGGCGGGGCGATTGGGCTGAGCCACGCGGCGTCGAACTGGCGTGAAGACGTGTTGAGCGACGAAAGCGATCTCGGCGACCAGTTGATCGACTCGGTTTCGAAGCATGGCAAAGGCAGCAAGCGACGGAATCGCTACGACTAGCCCGGCAACCGTAGTTGCCAGCGCCGAGTAAATGCCTTCCGCTAGATCAGCGGCTCCCGCGGAGCCTTGGCTTGCGGCTACTTGCTGGAAAGCCATGATCATCCCGGTTACCGTTCCCAGTAGTCCACACATTGGAGCAAGGTTGCCGATTACCGAGAGATACTCGATCTTGCGATACATCTTTGCTGATTGTTCGGCGACGGCATCTTCCATCGCTTTCTCCATCGATTGCCATCCGAAGTCAAGCTCGGACAAACCATTGACAATTACAAACGCTAACGGGCTTGGATTGCGCCGACAAGCTTCATCGGCTTCTGGCACGCGTCCCTGGGAAAGATACTGGCGAACTTCGTCGGCCAACGTTGGAGGCAGCACCTCCTTGCGTCGTAGCACCATCACTTGATCGAAAATCAAATAGGCGGCCAGAATCGAAAGCCCGATGATGGTCAGCATGATCAAAATGCCAAACCAACCACCGCTAAAGACGATATCGAAGAAGCCCGCTGTTGGCTTGACATCAGCGCCAGGCTGCGGTCCTTGGGCACTGGCAATACTTGACAGACAGGCCCATGTTACAAGCGAGGTTGTTAGTGAAGTCCAACCACCTCGAAACGCCGCAAATTTTTCCTTAGCACCTTCAAAGACTTGTTCGGTCAATTTGTTCCATCCAATTTTTTGATCCACTGGGCCACTTGTTCCGCTTCAGCGTCTCGACCTTGCTTTTTCAGCAGTTGATTGGCCGTCACCAAGGCGCGTCGCGAACGATCGTAGTTATCTGCGTTTAATGTGGCAATTCGCACCGCGCATCCAATCGCCAATTCGTGCTGTCCAATACGCATTAAGCGATCCATCATAAACTCAGTTGGACCCTGCGAAATTGGTACAAGCATTCTATCACGTTCCGAGATCCATGTGGGCAGTTGTTGCATCGTCTCGGGAGCCGGAACGGTTCGCCAACTTTGTGCCCTGGCAAGCTGGGCTATGATCGGCGACTTTGACTTCTGTAGCTCATCCAAAGCCTTTCGAGCGGTGGAGGCATCTTGCCCCATCAGCAACCAGCTAGCTCCAAGCAATCGGGCTGATTCGCTTTCCTGCTTCAACCATGCGTTGGCCTTTGCATTGACTTCATCGGTTCGGGGGCTGGTCCAACACAGAGGCATGTCCGCATACAACAGGTCAGGGATTGAACCCTCGTCGGCAAGGCGAATAAACCTGTCTCCAGCCATGACAATTTGGTTGGATGCATTGTAGGATTGGACGATCTTGGCCAGGAAAAATTTGGCTTGCCATTCGGGAATCGTTTTGTAGTCTAGCTTCGCAGTAGCTTTTGAAAACTCTTGCATCTTGCGTTGGTCGAAAAGCTCCATCGCTTCGACCAAGCCTGTACCTCGCCAAGCAGGAACTACCTTCTGCACCATATCACTGGCGATGGTCTTGGTGCTGACCGTACCATCTGCTTCAGCGACTTGAATGACCAAGCTCTTGACATCGACGCTTTGAACCTTGCCTGTGAGCATCATTGTCTTAAGCGGATTCCACGGACCAACCTTGGTATTCGCGGTAATCGCTTGGCGGATTTCAACTTTGTCGACAAGCTCGGGTGGCTCTTGCTCTTGGCAAGCAGGCAGGTTCGACGGAGCAAGAACTGTCCCAAACCCGCAGGTAAGCCATACCAGTTTTAGAATGCAGATCTTTATGGGATCGCTTAACGAAGATTCCATGCATCAAGCCATTCGGTTTTTTCAGGTTTCATTCCATACTCCTTAATCAATCGCTCGTGCATGTCTTTCAAATGCCCAGCGCCGTAGAAGATCCCCACATTCTTCTTACCATTCTTGATTTCCTTATCCAGCACTTCGAAGGCCTTGGCATTTCGCTCGGTGATCAAAGTGCTTTTGCCATCGTCGCCCGAGAGTGCAGCCATTTGGCCATCCATATCGACCATCTGCTCAGCCATCGCTCGTCGTAGCCCCTTTTGCGGATCGTCGCCGACTGCTGCGGTGATCAAGCTCAAGTCATTCGATTTGCCACTGGACTGCATGGCAATGCCTGCGCCCATTGATCGAAACATCATCTGCATCATGCCTTCTTTGCGGCGTTTCATGGTTCCAAAAAACTCTTCGGGAGTCATGTCGGCGTGGACGAAGTTCTTTGCCTTGTAATCCACTTCGTCGAGTTGGAACGCTAAGCCCAGCGCATCTTTCATACCAACTTGAATGGTGCTCACCGGACTGACTCCACGTTCCTTAGGATCGGGAACTCCATCGGCAGGATTCATCACCATTTCGAAGAGCAGCGAATCGTATTGGCGAAAGAGATTGTTCAAATTGCTGTAGTACTCCGACTCGCCCACATGCACAGCACCGATCAGCGTGACCTTAGGCGAGTTGGGATCGGCGGGATTCGAATAGGTAACAACGGCGGTCTGCATCGCCTGTAGTCTCTTCCCCTCTTTTTGCACACGCACAAACTCAAGAGCGTTTTCATCAGCGGCCTTTTTCTCTGCCTTCTTTTTGCTCCTCTTTTCAGTCTTAGTCTCTGCCTGAGCAGAGCTTGCCTCAGTCGGCTTATCGGTTTGCGAATAGAGAACCTGGGTTGAAAGCGAGAAACTTACAGCTAAGGCCCAAACAACTATTTTCATGGCAACACCATTTTCTGATTATGACCTGTCCGTGACGAATTCTGGGCGATCGAACGATCGGCAGTTCGAAAACAAACAAGTTGGGAAGACGATCATTATAGAGGAAAACTCAGTCGACGAAACCGAGCAAAGCAATGGCTGATTTTCGCAGTTGACTAGGCGATTGTTACGGAGTTTTGCGGCAAGAGGTTCGAAAAAGAGATCTG
>CAYWNG010000068.1:0-13476 GCA_964458685.1 uncultured Pirellulaceae bacterium | reverse complement strand
TCGCCTAGTTCAAGACCTACTCGCTTCGCAAACTAGCCAGCAAGGGCAGCTTTAGTGCGAGCCGAATCGCCAGGACCGCCGACAAAAATCCGCAAGCAAAGACCGCCATCAGCATGAAGATCGGCTGAACTACACTCAATTGCGGTCCAACTTCCAATACGAACGGGATCAACGAAACAGCGGCCGCAATAACTCCAAGCAGGAGCCCAATTCCTAGCAAAAGGGCGGTCTCGATGGTTAAGAGGTTTCCAATGCGTAGCTTCGAAAAACCCACCGCCTGCATCAAAGCAAGTTCGCGTCGTCGCTCCCAGACGCTACGGAGTTGAACAGCGATCAATCCGATGGTACCTAGCAATAACCCCAATGCGCCCAACGACTGGAATGCAGAGATGTAAGTGTTCTGAACTCCCAAAAGCTTTTCCAGGAGAACTTCGCTGTACTGAACGTCTAACCCAGCCGCGCTCAGGCCGCTCTCCAACACTCCAATTGTTTCACTGTTGGGACGGCTTGATGCTGCAGTGCTGATTAGAAAAAATCGATAACCGCTAATCTTGGGGAACAGTAGCTGAAAGCTCCGCTCGGAGATAATCAACTTGCCTTGAAGCACACTGTTGTTCAGCAGACCGACAACCTTGAAGTAGGTCTCTCGTCCTTCCAGCGTCAATACGATCGTCGACTTCAGACTGGTCCCTTGCTTTAGGCTCCACATCGCTGTGTTTTGGTCCAGGATGACTGGGATGGGATGATCTTGGGAGCCATTGGAATAATCCTGCAAAGCATCCCAAGGTGCGTTTGGCTTGAGAGCGGCTGCCCACGAAAAGTCGTATCCAGGCGTGGACTCGGCTAAACCTTGCAAACTCTCAGAGACTCCCAGGATCGTGGGATTCGAAGTTTGAAAGAGATTGGTGCAACTTGCATCATCGCCTTCGCGCATTCTCACCGGTACGATGACAGTTCCTCGCAGCTTTTCAGCTTCAGCACCCATCACCTCTTTTCTTGCGGCAGGTGATCCGAGGTTGTCGTAGACCGGTTGAGTACTAACGCCGATCAGATCGAATCCGCCATAACCCTCGCGCGTCGGGCTCATCCGGAAAACGCCTAACGAAGCGATGAGAAAGCTAGCTACGGCTAACAGACCAATCGAAAGCGAGCTTCGCAATGGATTGCGTTGGATGGCGCGGATTGCTAACGCCAGAAGATTGGACCGCTGGGTGGTGGTGCGGCGTTGTAACGCAAGGGACTGACGCACCGCGAACCAAAGGCTGGCCAATAGCAACATTCCGCTTCCGAAGAAACAACCTGCCCGTCCCATCCCGGACTGTCCTGAGGCAAACATTGCCAGGGCAAGAGATCCAATTGCGGCGATGGCCGGAGCCGCCCAGCCTGACAAGCGGTAACTTTTTCGCTTTGCATGCGAGTCCATATCTACACCGCGCAGTAGCGAAAGTGCGGGAGCTTTTGAAATCTTGCGAAGGCTCATCAGAATCGTCGCAAGGCTGGTCGCTACCCCAGCGAAAAGCCCCACGAACAAACTTGAGAACGAGAAGCTGAAATCCAGGAAGCTGGTTGAGATTGCACCGATCCACCACGACTCGAGTCCAGCAATCATCAGCTTGGCATAGGCTAGCCCCAGCGGAATTCCCAAAAGCGATCCCGCTAATGCGACGAAGAAAAACTCTCGGATGTAAAGCTGTCGGACTTTGGAAGGCGAAAAACCCTGCGACAACAGGAGCCCTAATTGGCTTGAACGCTGCTGGATTCCCAATTTAAACAACAACGAAACCAACATCAGTCCCGCAATGATCACAAAGCTACTCAAAGACAAGAACAGCATATCGAATGGAGTCGTGCCGGAAGATGCGGCCAACATTTGTTGACGGATTGGAATGAATGCCAAGCCGTATGTGTCAGCGATCGACTTTAGAGCTGGCTCGACCAGTTTGCGCAGCTCGGCTTCATCAGCAATCTTGTCAGCGGGAATGCGAACCGAAGTGATTTCACCAAAACGATTGCCGTACAACTGCTGGGCAGTCGATAGCGGCAGAAATATCTTGGGCGTCAGTCGATGATTCTCGTAGTATTGATCGTCCTGCTTGAGAATAGAGTCGCGATACTCAAGTTCGAATGGAACGTCCCAACTGGAGATCGATTCTTGATCCGTAATGCCCTCGACGGTTGGAGTTAAGTCGGGATCGTTGAAGATCGTCGGAGCTTTGTCGTACGTAGCCGCTTTTCTTCGACGATATGGAGTCGCTGGCTCAGTTAGATCAACTGTGCCAACCACCCGCATATTTGCGTAGGCTTTAATCGGCTTGCCATCGGTAGTCTCTGGTTCGAAAATCTCGAGGGCCAAGCGACTGTTGGACTCAGGCTGCAAATCGAGTTCTTTGGCAAGCCAAGAGTTGACGACACAAACACTTCCCCGAAGCGAATCACCAGACGAATCCAAACCGTTTAGCTTGAGATCTGAATTCGGAGAAACGCCAACGACGATCGAATAGGGAATCAAGCGTCCTTGAACTGGCATCGTAGGAGTGCGAGTTCGTACCGAGCCCACTTGTCCCAAACTGCGAGTAATCGGCGCGGGGACACCGTTGGCGGCAACCTCTTCAGCGCGTTGACGTGGGGCACCCTTTTGAATTGAGTTTGCCAAGAAGCTCAACAAACGAGTGCATCGATCGCTGCCTAGCGCTTTCAGGATGGCCGCATCCGTAGTCTTATCAATTAGCAAATCTTTGGATGATATCTGGTAGTAGTCGTAAATCGTAACCAGCTCGCCGTCCCCCTTTTCGCCTAAAGCCTCATCGGGGAAGATCCGTCTATGCCTTGCCAACTGCAAACCATAATCTTCTAACTTCGGATGAAGGCGATCATTTAAGCTTTGCACCCACTGGGCAGATTCCAGCGACGCTGTAGTGCTGGGCCGATCGCGCAGCACAACTGCTGCATTGACTCGCTTGTCGACCTGCAAGAAATCTTGAATTGAACTAAGCGAGACGAAGACATTATGCGGTACTTCTTGGGTCGCCTGAAATCCAATAGCTCCAATCGATCGATCTGAAATGATGGATGCAACCTTCTGACGAGGCAGGTTCTTTGTGGTCAGCTCACGCCGCCCCAAAGGCGAATCCGGTGGAACTCCACCGCTCGAACTAAGCAACAATGTGATCTGATCACCGACTTGAACATCTAACTCGCGAGCCAGTGATTCATTGATGATGATCTCATCAGCCGCTGGAGCCTGCTTTAATGTCTCGCGATTTTTACTATCGAGCCCGTTTAAAAAATTCTCGTCAATTCCCAATACCTGGACGTGTGAAGCGCGTCGAGTCTGCCCGTTAAGCTGACACTCTGCCGAGCTATCTGTCAGGATGATAAGCGGCGCGTGCTTGAGCGACTTGTCCGCGTTGTCGGCAAGCGAGTTGGCGACAAGCTCTTGATCAAAGAAGTTGCGTGAACGCATCAGTCCTTCGATGTTGGCTAACCGCGTTAGCACCAAGCCGCGCAGGCTACCGCGAACACTATCTCCTACGACTAAAGCACCAACAATCACAGCAGTTGAAACGGCGATGCCAAGCGCAAGTGCCACGTGCGAGCGCCCGAAGTATCGAAAGGACTTCCAAGCTAGTGTTGCGGTAGTCGTGGTTGTGGCGGTTGTAGTTGTGGCGGTTGTAGTTGTGGAATTCATGAGTTCTTCCCTTAGTATTCCACCAGCTTCTTCGATTCTAAACGCAACCGTTTAGAGGCTTGATCGGCAACCTGTTGACTGTGTGTAACCACAATCAACATCGCTCCTTCTCGCTTAGGAAGCTGGTAGAGCAACTCGGCAACGATCTGACTAGCCTGTGAGTCCAAGTTTCCGGTCGGCTCATCGGCAAGCAGCAGCCTTGGTCGATTCAGTAGTGCGCGAGCCACGGCTGCTCGCTGCCGTTCGCCGCCACTAATTTCAGCGGGAAGATGCTGGACGCGGTCTGCTAGTCCTACGGCGGCGAGCAGTTCACGCGCGCGATCGACTTCGGTCTGTGTCGGAGTTCCCAAAGCAACCGCAGGTAACAAAACGTTTTCAATCACCGAGAGCTGCGGCAAGAGATGATGGTCTTGGAAGACGAATCCCACAGACTTGTTGCGAAACTTAGCCAACTCTTGATTGGAGAGCGAAAACGGATTCACCCCGCCAAGTTCAACGGACCCCGACGAGGGCTGATCCAGAGTTCCAAGGATGTAAAGTAGAGTCGACTTGCCCGATCCGCTGGGACCAACGATGGAGATGTCGTCGCCTTGCGTCATGCGAAGCTGAACGTTCTGCAGCACACTTAAGCGTTCTGCCGTAGTCTCGAACTCCTTACAAAGATCCTGAACAATCAACTGAGCGTCACTGGTCATCAGTATCCAAACTCTTCGTCTGTAGACATATTGCTTAGCGAGAGCACAAAATCCGTGCTCGGAAAATCACCTGCGGACAGTGCAGAGTCGATATTCTACGCTAGAAAAGAGTTTTCTGTTTGCCGCGTTGATCAAGAAAGTTACGGCCTGTGCAAAGTCGCCCACGCCAGAACAAAGGGCTAGGCAAACTGAACATCGGCGATCTTGAATAGAGTTTCAACGCGTCGAAATCCAAGACGTTCGTACAGTCGAATCGCTGCCGTGTTTTGTACGGTGACTTCCAAATGCACCGTTCTGCAGCCAATCAGCTTGAACCCCTTGAGTGCCGCGTCGATCAAAACGCGACCTAAACCCTGACCGCGAAAACTGGGATGGACGCCAATGTTTTGAATGGCCCCTTCGCGTTGGCTGGCTCTCAAGCCTTGAATGGTTCCTACGGGTTGGACCACGCTACTAAATTCCGTATTGCGGCAGATTAGCCAGGTTGCCGCGGGAACAAAGTCCTTGCGACCCGCAATCTCCCGCATCAGATGTCGGCAGCCTTCCAACTCGCCCAAGCATGGAAAGACGTGCGAGTCGATTTCGTCTTTGAAGCTTTCGAACTTAACTTCGGCATGATCCAACAAGTGTTTGGGAGACCACGCAACCAATTGGTAGCCTCGCAGCGTTTGCCCGTTGTCTACGTACTGGTCGACATACTGATCCAGGCGAATCTCCATCCGATAGCGTTTGAAGTATGTTAAAGACATCGGAAGTTGTGCCTTGGACGAAACCGCGATTAATCCCAACGCGAAGCTTTAGCCGGTTTTTCGTACTCGTACTCAGTCGAAGACGGTGTTCGTGCTCGTGCTCGTGCTCGAATCCGGTTGATCGATTTCGCGTTGAACGAGATCGCGTTGAACGAGATCGTCCATAAGGGTACACCGCACATTGGCCTTGGTCAAATTTTGCGGCCAAGTCGTTGTCGCCGAGCCTCGTAAAGTGTTACAGCCGCACTGATTGATAGGTTTAAGCTGTCCGCTGCGCTGGACATCGGAATCGTAAAGTCCCTCACAACTTGCTGCTGCCAATCTCCCGAAAGGCCTTCGGCTTCATTGCCAAAAACCAGCATCGCTCCACGATCCAGCGGCAAGTCCCAAAGCGTCTCCTTCGCGTCAACGCGGGCCGCGTAGACCGGCAAGGACTGCTGCTGAGCCCGCTGAATCAGCTCATCCCGACCACAAATCGCCATGGGAACTCGAAACATCGTGCCGCGACTGGCTCGTATCGCGTTGGCATTAAAAGGATCACAGATCGGGTCGGTAAGTACAACCGCGGTGACTCCACAAGCGGCTGCAGACCTCAGGCAAGCTCCTAAATTGCCCGGCTTTTCGGTGCGATCCAACACTAGAACCAGACTGCTTGAGTCCAATTTCAGAGCCTGCAACGGCAGCTCAGGAGTCTTGGCTAGAGCCATGGGCTGATCGTGAACTTGTCCATAACTGAGCTTGCTCAATAGCGAATCTGACAAGACTCGCAGCGGAATCGACCGCTCCTCCGCCAACGGCCCGAAGTCCGCATCGACGCAGGAAGGACTGACGATGAAGTCCTGGACTTCAATTCCAGCATTCAATGCTCGTTGTATCTCGACGAGCCCGTCGATCAAAAACTGTCCCGCGCGGCGGCGTTTACGATTATCGCGGAGCTGTAAACAATGCCGAAAAAAGGGATTGTGGGCACTGGTGATTTCTGAGTTTGATGGCATTGTCACCGAGTTCTAAATGCTAGCGTTAGTTTATTTGGACAGTAGCGTTTACGACTAGCTAGAAATCTTCGCAGCCCGCCAACCGAGTACTTACTGTAATGGTAGTCTTCACTTCGGCTCGATCAATTAGACCTGATTCTCGAATCAGGAACTGTTTGCATGATGTCCAATCAATCTGATGAAAACCCCTACCTGCAGCAAGAAATTCTTTCTGCTTCGCCCATTCGCTTGCGATGGATGCTGATTCGTCGAGCTGAGGAGTTGTGTGGATTCGTCCAGCAGCTCTGGATCGCTGGCGAACACTTGCAAGCTGCCGGTTGGTTGCTGCGAATCCGGGAAATACTAGGTGAGCTGCTGGATGGCGTCTCCGACGAGAGTAATCCCGTAAGTAAACAGGTCTCGGACTTTTATGTCTTTCTGCTGCAATTGATTACGCGGATCGAACAGACCAATGATCCGCAGCAACTCAAGACCCTGGAAGAACTGTTGCACTTAGAGAGCGAGACGTGGCAACAGGTGGTTCAAAAGGTTGCCGCTGAGAGCCTGTCGCAGTCTAATCCGGCTGCAGTTTTCTCGATGCCTCAGTCCAGCGATGGGACTAACAGCTTTTCTGGTGGCGACTACTCTGGAGGCTTCAGCTTAGAAGTCTAGCTACGAGTAAATGCCTAGCTACGAAGCTACTTTTGTTCGCGGTACGTCGTCCACGAAGCGTAGGCGATCCCGGCTGCCGCCAGGATGAACAGGATATCCATGACCATGCTAGTCATGCGCAGCGGCGCACTTTCGCTGTTCATGCTACCGAGCACGATATCTGCTAGAAAAATTAAGGCGACCAGGATTGAAAACACCAACCCGATCAAACATAACGCTTTCGGCATCAGCCAACCTTTATGGCTTACGGCAGACGAGTCCATGGTAAAATTACTCCATGGATGAAACCCGAGTGCATCGCAACAAAAAGTAAAACCACCCCCAAAGGATGGCAACCTATCGACGACGACCAACGGCCGACCGGCTAAGTCGTCCTTTGGTAATGGGGTAGTATAATCCAATCATCTCAACTGTCACCTATGTTCTCCATTTATCCTGAGTTCTGAGAATTTGCATTCATCCTTAGGGGCAACCTGGAGCAAATGTAATGGATGGTCCGACAAAAGTTCGCCAGCGGCTCCGCGAAGAAATGCCCATTTCGTCGAAATTCGCTTATTTCGACCACGCTGCCGTTTCCCCCATTCCGGCCAGAACTGCTGAGGCAATCTCGCAGTTCGCTTCGCAAGCCACCCACCAGGGTGACACACGATGGCTGGAATGGTCCGCTTCGGCTCAAAAGGCTCGCAGCACCGGAGCTGCAATCCTAGGTGCCACAGAATCCGAAATGGCACTGGTCGCCAACACGACGACGGGCATTGGAGTCGTGGCTGAAGGATTTCCTTGGAAACCAGGCGACAACGTCGTCGTTCCAGACACTGAATTTCCTTCCAACCTGCTGCCGTGGCGAAATCTGGTTCGGCGAGGCGTGGAGGTGCGTTTGGTTCCCATGCCGGCCTCTGGTGAAGTTACGGCAGAATTGCTTCGAGGTTACTTGGACTCGCGAACGCGAATCGTCTCAGTCAGTTGGGTTGGATTCCTTAGCGGATTCCGCTGCGACCTGGCCGAAATCTCGCAGATGGTTCACGCCAATGGAAGCCATCTATTCGTCGATGCGATTCAAGGACTGGGTGCCTTTCCAATTAATGTCTACGAACTTGATATCGATTTCCTTTCCGCGGACGGACACAAATGGATGCTTGGCCCCGAGGGAGCAGGCCTGCTTTACGTTCGCGAAAAGAACCTCGATCTATTGGCTCCAATCGGCTTAGGGTGGAACAGCTTAGCAAGCGCTGGCTTTGATCCCAAGTCGGTCCAGCTTAAAACTACTGCAGCCAAGTTCGAAGGTGGATCGTCCAACCTGATGGGCATGATCGCTTTGGGCACCAGCCTGTCGATCCTTCATGAGTTGGGGACACACCAAAGCAGCAGTGGATTTCACAACGCGATCTTAGAAAATGTAGAGCAACTGAATGAACTGCTGCTTCGAAGTGATTTTCAAACCACGCTTCCAGCCCAACAGAAAAATCGCAGTGGAATCCTAGGAATTCGCTGGCCCAAGGCGGATGCCGAAGGTGAGGCCGCTTATGTCCGAGCTCGCAAGCACCTGCTACAGCAAAACGTCGTGTTGAGTGTCCGAGGCAACCGACTGCGCGCGGCAACGCATGCCTACAACACTTTGGAAGATCACAGCCGATTGGTGGACGCTCTGGTCGATTTTCGCAAGCAATCTTCGTAAGATACGCCATCTCCGTTACGCGACCGAAACACAACGAGGAATACCATGTCGAACACGAAGCGGGTTGGAGTCTACACAGGGTCCTTCGATCCAATCACGTTGGGACATTTGAGCGTTATCAATCGCGCGAGTAAATTGTTCGACGAATTGGTCGTTGGCGTTGGTATCAATGCTGAAAAGCGTCCGATGTTCTCTCCCGCAGAACGCGTTGATCTGCTCAAGCAAGTCGTTAAGCCATTTCCGAATGTGGTCGTCAAGACTTTCGAAGGCTTGGCGGTGAGCTTTGTGATCTCGTGCGGATCGCGAGTGATGGTTCGCGGCGTTCGGCCTTTGACGGACATTGCCGGTGAGTTCACGATGATGATGGCCAACCGTCAATTGAACCCAGAGATTGAAACGATCTTTCTGATGTCTGACGAGGAAACGTCGCACGTCTCCAGTTCACTGATCAAGCAGATCGTTCCGCTGAGCAGCGATGAGATGCTGGCCAAATTCGTTCCCATCGAAGTCATTGGCCCACTGCGTCAAAAGATGCTTGAAAACTAGTGACGGCCTAAGTTGTTCGAACTCGCATCGCGCCCACGACGGCTGGCAATAGAAGCAGCACAACGCCAATTCCGTACCATTGTCCCGCAAAGACTAGCACAATGGCCGCGTCGATCATGATGATCGAAAGTATGGCATGCTTCACGGCAAGTTGAACTTTGCGCGGCACCGGATGTACGACTCCTTGAATCCCGCGATTGAGAATTGTCAGACCGATTAAACCTATCAGAACTGGATAGGCCGAATTGGTTGGAAAATACCACGAGACAGGGCGCCCTGGGGTCCACATCGGCAGACAACCGATGACCACTAACCCGGCCAATTCTAGAATAATTCCCAAAGCCAACGCACCTTGGTTGCTCGACTGCTCTTCGCGACTCGCGTAGACGGTGATTCCGCAAATGTAAACTCCCATGGCAACTGCATAGGCCACCATCGTATCAGGGAACTCGACAACCGTAGAGAATTCCTTTTCCCAATAAACACCCAACATCGCATAACCTACAACCAAGATATTCAGAGCTCGGCAAAGTCCCATCAGCAATGGACCGAGAAGGGTTGCCTTTAGCTTCGAGTTGTACAGGCGAATGCTCAGCCAGAGTAAACAATAGCACCCCAGCGAGTAGACCATGAATTCGCTGTCGCCCTTTGCTAAGACAACTACGATCGAAAGAACTAGTAACCCCAACATCAACATGGCTGTGGCGACGTGATTGGCCACCGCTGGCGAGATTTTGCCAGCCGCCAAGGGACGATCCGGTCGATGTTTGCGGTCCTCTTCTAAGTCGTTAACATCGTTGAAAATCATGCCAGCCCAATAGGCCAGTATAGAAACGAAAAACAGCGGAATCACCGTGTTTAACTTGCTGAGCGATCCGACGGCGATAATCGCTGCCGCCGCGCAGTTGGCGATCAAGCTAAAGACGTTGGGTAAACGAACAAGCTGTATCCAATCCTCAAGCCGCCCCCAACGCAAATGGTCAACCTCAACGGTTCGCTGGCCATTGTCCGATTCCATAAGGCATCCTTGCTATCAGCTAATTGTGATGGGATCGACTACGAAAGCTACTTAGAGGCTTCAATATCGCTAGGCAACTTTGAATCAATCACGCTGCTGATGCCACGACCGGTTCTCAGTCGGTCATCCACGTCAGCACGAATGAACTCATGATCGATCTCCCAAAACTTCTTCATGACTTCCGACTCAAGCGGCTTATAAGAGCGAAAAATGCGGAAGCCTACGCCTCGCGTGGGATCGTTGGTGAACCACCAAGGACTAAGCGGCACGTTGGGGTCCTCTGCCTTCCAATCATCCTCTTCCCCTGAGCTCAATCTAGCCGAGCTACGACATTCAGGGGCAAAGTCTTGCCAACTGCCTCCACGTAGTATTCGTCCTTCAACTTTCTTTGGCCATGTTACGGAATCAACGGACTCAACTGGCTGTGGCTTAGCTGCGATTTCTGCATAGCCATCCTCGGTGTAACCGCTGATGGTCCACTCCATCACATTGCCATGCATGTCAAATAGTCCAAAGGCATTGGGCTTCTTCTCTGCTACCTTGTGAGGCTTCTCTTCGGCGTTGTCGGCAAACCAGGCGTAATCGCCTAAGGCGGCTTCATCGTCGCCGAAGCTGTAGGCACCTGCGGAACCAGCTCGACACGCAAATTCCCATTCAGCTTCAGTCGGCAAACGGTATTGATGACCAGTCAACTTACTTAGCCACTTGGTGTATTGCTTCGCGGCGTACTGAGTCATCGTGACTGCCGGCAGATCTGGATCTTGCCCGTATTCGTAAGTGAAAGTAGGCTCGTAAAGTGCGGTCGGTGCAGTCACTGCATCAACCTCAGTCTCTTTGGTGACCATACGTTTTCCTTTGGTGGCCAATTTAGAAAACGCTTCGTACATGTTCATGTAGACCGTATACTCACGCCAGGTAGTCTCTGTCTTGGCGACCCACATTGGTGCAACTTTGACTTTGACCTTGGGGGCTTCATCTTCCTTGTCCGAGCCCATCTCGAACACTCCGCCTGGTACGGGAATCATTTCGACTTCGACGAGCGTGCCGGGAATGATCAACTTGTAGGGCACCAAGAACTTTCCATCGACTTCAACAAATGGACCGCTGGCGGGCTTGGTCTTGGCAATTCCCAACTCGGCTAGGTCAGCCTGAAACGGCAGCGCCACGGAGGTCAGAGTCAGCAGTGCCAATATCGCGAATAGTGCTGTGAAACGTCGCATTCGTAAATCGTCTAGGGAAAGCGGGGTGTGGATGGAAACAGTCTATTTTAATCGGGACGCATGATTCTGCCACTGCCAAGCTGCGGAGGTGAGATTGAGGCAGGAAAGCTGTGAATTGAAGGGCTTTTCATAACCCGCAGCGTTAGTTTTGAAGTTGCGCTATTGGGTTTTAGGGGCGAAGCCCTGCGCGTTTACCCCGTTTACCTAACCCAGCCTGAAAGCCAAGAACTAATGTCCAAAGGGGTTGAACCGCATGTAGCTCATGTGGCGATAGAGTTCGTTCCGCTGGATCAGCTCGGCATGCGTCCCAATATCCAGGATCTTGTGCTCGTGGATGAAGATCAGCTTGGCACACTGCCTTAGCGTGCTCAGCCGCTGCGGGAGTACCAGGGTGAATCGATCGGTTCGGACCAGTCCCTGAATTGCTTGAAAGGTCGTCTGTTCGGTCGCTAAGTCTACCGTCCACTGTGGCTCTTCGATGACAACAACCGAAGCGTGACTGAAAACGCCTCGAGCCAACCCTAAGCGGAAGGCATCGTCGCCTTTGAGCCGATCGTCGTCGCTGGTAATCAGAGTGTTCAGTCCGTCGGGGAGCCGATTGATCAATTCGGTCAAATGCGACTGCGCCACGGCTTGATCGACGGCTTGGCCGCCCGAGGACAAATTCTCAGCAACTGTACCTGTCAGCACTGAACCGTCGGCGGCCACCCAATGCGATGAACGAGTCAACGAACTGGGCTTGAGGTCCGAAACCAACTTTCCATCGAACAACATTCGACCGCTGGTGGGCTGACCCAATCCGATCAACATTTCCACCAGTGCGCGCGATTCCAGCGGCTGGTTCGAAACTACACCCACAAGGATACCTGGCTGGAAGGCGACTGAAACGTCTTCCAACAACTTGCGTCCTCGCGAGTCCTGTAAGGTCACATGCTCGAGCATTGCCGAGTGCGCAATACGATCGTGGGTCGACAACTGCGATTCATCGACTTGAGGAACAACGACCGATAGGAATCGATTCAACGCTTCAACGGCCGTCGCAATTTGTCGGCCCTCGCGATAAATGTTCAGCAAGCTTCGCGCGCTGAAAACGGCGGCCGCCAAACAGAACAGAAAGGCGATCGCCGATGGCATTTGCAATGTCTGCTGAAGTAGCTGAACGGCCATCACAAACGTAAGCAAACAGGCTAAGACACCTAGAAACAGAGCAACGATCGGCGTCTTCCAAGCTGAACTCGTCAAACTGCGCGTCGCGTCGCGACGGTACAGACTGATCTGCTGAGTGAACCGGCGCTGAATCTCTTCTTCATCGTGCACCGCTTCAAGCACTGGGCCACGAAGCGTCAAGCTAACCAATCCCGTGCGATGTTGCGTTGCATTCTCACGAACAACGGGCAACTTGGTGCGACGAATGCGGTCCAAGAACTGATAGGAAACGACCAGAAGTGCGGTAGCAATGATTGCCAACAAAGTGAACTGTAGCTGAATCAAACTCGCACAAACCACACAGGCTGCGAACTGAACCAAGTGCCTTGGAATCGCTTGCCAGTATCTCGCCAATACACTTCGCACCCGCGGTAGGTGGTAGTCCAAGCAGTCAATCAATTCGGTCTCTTGTGCAGAGAGCGTTCGAATTCTGGCCAATCGATGCGAGTGCTCGCGAAACGCATTGAAAAGCGAAACTTCAAAATCAACGGCCGCCGTTTGGCTGAGCCGATAACTGAGGTAGAGCATGAATTCGATCACACACAGGACGATAATGATTGCCACCAACAGTAGTGTGACTTTTAAAAGCGGTGAATTGCCGTCGACCAGAACCGATAAGTCTGGCAATCGACTGGATAGAGCCGATCCCTTTTGCCCTAAGAGAACTTGGAACACATGCCCGCTAAGTATGGCCAAGATCGGAACGATCAATCCAATCATGCAGTTAAGCACGAAAGAGATCATTCGCGACGATGAACTTGGAACGCGTTGGAGCAGTTGCTTGAGCGATTCGGAAAGCACTGTCATCTCTCAGAGGTAAATTAGGGAAGCTCAACTGGAACTCTAGCGCCGCTTCATTCTGCATTTCACGACCGCAGTTACTTTGCTGCGTTGCCGTTTTGCCGCGCTGGACTTACTCCAATTTAGTCGAAATGTTCTCGGCATGTGAGAATATGCCCCTGAATGGTGGAACCAGCGAATTTGCCAGACTCGCACTAAATTAGAAAGAAGTCAACCACAGAGACACGGAGGC
>CAYWNG010000067.1:3266-17290 GCA_964458685.1 uncultured Pirellulaceae bacterium | reverse complement strand
AGTCTAGCCAGCAAGTCGCTACCAAGCTGACTAAGTCCTGGATCAATCATTCCAGCATCGCCAGCGATGATTGAGTACTGAACAGCGGCGTGTCTTGAGCCAGAGTTTAGCTTGTTTAGAAAATCCGAACCAGGAACGAGATCCTTAGGAGCCTCGTTGAAGCCATCTAAAACAGATGCCAATAGCTTTCTTCCTGAGCTCGCCTGCATCAACCGTTGAATGAAGTCCGCGCCTTCCAAAACTCCCGCATACTCAGCAAAAATTGAACCTTGATTGGGCGGGCATATCGCGACAAACTGAGCGACGCCAAGACATTTGGGGTCTTTGGCCGCCATTTGCTCGAAGACGTATCGAGCCACTAAGCCTCCCATGCTGTGAGTTACGACGACAACTCGCCTTGAGGGCACTTGGGCATGCCGTTCCCGTAACACTTCAAAAAAATACTCGGCCGATTCCAAGAGGGGAGCGTCATTGGGATATCGAAAAGCGCACGCTGCGATTCCTGATCGTTCGTGAATGGCCTTGGCAAAATCGATTGCTGATTGCTCACCACCATGCAAGCCCGGCAAAACAACAACAAGCTGCTTTTGCTCCGACCTTCCGTTAAACCCAACCGTTCCGCAGACTTCGTAAAGCGGCATGCGATTTCGCGAAGCTAACCATCGCCGCAAACTCAGCTTCTGCGTGCTCCAGTTTTTCTCTAGTTCCGTCATGTTAGCGCGGAAAACACCTTCGCCCTGCCCGGTAGTAGTCGCGGCCTTGGGCGAAACGATTTGGAATGCATCTGGCCAAAGGTTGCAGAGAATCTCAAGTGACCTAAGCGGAACTCGCGTTTGAGCAGATAACTCTTCTGACCCGATGATTTCCGTAGCCAACTTACTCGTGAGTTCAGTGGTCCAATGCAATTGCGATACAACACGCTGATAAAACTGTTCACCATCGATCGACCCATTCTCGATTGGAAAGTCGATCGATGTCGGACCTTTGCCGCGTGTTTCCGTAGGCTGACCTGATTGTTGGCTCAACAAACCCGTTGATAACGCCATGGAAACAACCCAGGCGACGCAATACTGTTGTACAAGTTTCACTCTAGTATCCTTTCGCAAGCTCATAATGCTGGTTTCGGCAAGTCACTCGATCAACTGCCTCGACCACTTCTCAAACTCTGCCCGATCACATCGGCCATTCGTTTAACATGTGGCGCTTGAACCATGCTGTGGTGATGTCCCGGAACAAAACGAACCTCTACGTCAGAAATCAAGTGTCTCCATCCGCGATCTTCAGTGACCTTCAAATCGAAGGGAACCTCTTCTGGTCTTAGCAGCAACAATTTGGTCTTCAACGGCTTGAGGCGATACCTTCGCGAAAGCGTGACATGATGATGGAACAGACTTTGTAAATCGCTCAAGACTCGCTCGATCACTTCCGGTGCGGATTGCGCGGCCAAGATTCCCAACTTGTCAGCATGGTCGTGCAATAATGGCAACTGTTCCTCAGGTGACAGTTCGCCCAGTTGATCCAGCGTTAGCTCGATTCCATACTCCAACCCCACATTCACTTGTTCAGCTAATGGTACACAATCGGCCGCTCCCTCGGGTATGGTTGTGTCGAGAAAGACAAGTCGTTCTAACTGTTCGCCGCTGTCCAGAAGTTGCTTGGCCATTTCGTAAGCGATTAAGCCACCCAAAGACCAACCACCGACAATGTAGGGTCCCTTGGGCTGCACCGTCTTGAGTGCCGAAAGATAGTCTGCGGCCATCTCTTCAATCGTCTCGGGCAGTTTTTCAGCGCCATGAAGACCTCTGGATCGCAAGGCCCACAAAGGTTGAGTTGTTGGCAGATATCGAGCAAGCTCACGGTAGCAGACTACGATCCCACCTGGTGGATGCACCATGAATATGGGCGTATCGTCTCCGGTTGGCTTGAGCGCGGCCAAAAGTGGATGATGCCCACTCTCGCTGCTGTTTTCGACCTGCTCGTAGAAAGCGATGCACTCTTGACCAAATCGAGCGGTAAGAGCCTGTGGGTGCAACACCGCCAAGCGTTCGGCTAACTGGGCAATATCCGCCAAGTCAAAGAGCAGCGCAGTAGGAACGTGAATTTGCAACAGCTTGCTCAACTGTGTCGTCAACATGGCCGCTTGAAGTGAGCTGCCGCCAACTTCAAAGAAGTTCTGATGGATTCCGATACTTGGCAACTTCAACTCAGCGCACCACGCTTCCGCCAAGAATCTCTCCAACGAATTCCTGGGCTCGACAATGTTGGTCAACCAAGCTTGCTGAGGTATCTGAGCAGGCAATCGCTTTCGATCAACTTTGCCGCTACTCGTTTGCGGCAATCGTTCCATGCAAACGATGGCGGCCGGTATTTTGTAATGAGCCAACCGTTGAGCCAGATAGTTTCTCAGCGATTCAATGTCGACCGACTGACCATTGCCACTTACGAAGGCGATCAACTGAGCTGATGGTAATCCTGGTTGATCAACAATCACGGCAGCACGATCCACCTGAGGATGCGACTGTAGCGTTGATTCGATCTCGCCTAGCTCAATACGATAGCCGCGAAGTTTGATTTGATGATCGTCACGTCCAAAGAACTCGATCCTACCATCGGGAAGCACGCGACCTAAGTCACCTGACAAATAAAGCCTCTCACTCGGGTTCCGCGGGTCTTGAATGAACTTCCTCAAAGTCAGATCTGCGTCTCCAAAGTAGCCTCGCGCTAGTCCCGCGCCGCCAATCGCTAATTCTCCCGGAACCGTAACAGGCACAGGATGATGGTTGGCATCAAGGGCAATGACATCAGCTCCGTCGATCGGAAAACCAATCGTCATGTTATCGTCTGGCGAGTGATCGGTAATGTCGATCGCAGTAGCTTCGACTGCCGCTTCAGTAGGGCCATACAGATTCCAAAACTCGATCTGAATCTGCGAGCGAATCTGCTCGGGTAGTTCCGCAGGGACAGACTCGCCGCCCGTCCAAATCATTCGCAGACTTTCACATCGCGACAACTGGGGATTGGCCGCAAGGACTCGCAACAAACTTGGAACAGCGGGAAGAACTGTGATTTTTTCTTTCTGGATCAGCTCAATCAACTTTGCCGGATCACGCTTTGCCTCTTCAGTCGGCCAAACGATCGAAGCACCTTGCGCGAGGCAACTCCAGCCTATCCCGAGAGCTGCGTCGAACTGATGCGAAAGCAACATCAGAACTCGATCGTCGGAAGTTAATGGAAGCACTCGATTCCTCCAACGCAATGTATTGCAGATGGCGGAGTGTTCGATCAACACGCCCTTAGGTACGCCAGTCGATCCCGACGTGTAGATCATGTAGGCAAGCTGCTTCGCATCGACATTAGCCAGCGATTCTACTTGAGCCGAGCTTGTCACACCGCTCATCTGCTCTTCATTCAAGCTACCATTCAGCGCTTGAAGACGACGCGATAGGTCAACCAACTGAACTGACGAATCAACCCAGGCGAACTCACTAATGTGATCCGTAACGATCCAGCGCGTCTTCGTTTGCTCGACTAATTGCTTAAGCTCGATCGATGGCTGTGAAAGATCCACCGGCACGGCGGCTCCCCCAGCAAATTGGACAGCCAACATGCCGACAAACGCCAGATCGCCTCGCCGGCAGCATACTGGCACTAATGCTTCGGAGGGAACGCCCGCCTCACGTAATTGTTTGGCCAACACGAGGGCCGTTGCAAACATTTCCGAATAGCTTAGCGAGTCAGCATTGGCAGTTCGCAAGGCCAGCGCGCGGGGAGTTTCAAAGGCCTGACTCGCGATCAAGCCATGGACAGTGTCACTCGTTCGTTTGTTAGAAAAGCTAGACGAGCCGACGAGATCCGTGTCAGAGGTTGTCTTCGACGTGTTTAGCTTGGGCGTCGCCAGGATCGTCGAAGTTGACCATGGGACTTGGTCTAGTCGTCGATGGGGATTTTCGAGCAAGCTATCCAATAACGTTGCGAAGTTTGTAGCCATGAACTTCACAGACTCGCTTCTGAATAGATCGCGACAAAAAATGAGTATCGCGTTCAAGCCTTTCGGAGAGTGCTCGAAAACGAATTCCATATCGTAGTGGCATGTTGGATGCGGAATGTAAAAGCTCTCTTGATGCAATCCACCGAATTGGAAGACTACCTTCTGGTCAGGGAATAGAAAACTGGCGCGCCCAAGCTCCTCTTGCTTCTGCGCTCGCTCGAAAGTGCAACTTACTTGGAACAATGGACTGCGACTGGGATCGCGACCGATGTTCGCTCGTCTTACGATCTCTGCAATGGGAAAAGACTCATGCTCAAGAGTGTCCACCAATCGACCAGAAGTCTGTTGAACCAATTGAGCGAACGTCAAATCGCCATGCACACTCGACTTCACCGGCAACATGTTGATAAAGAAACCGACGGTCTGCTCGTACTTTTGATGCAGTCTTCCTGCGAACGGGCTGCCGACAAAAAAATCTTCCTGGCGACTGTAACGGTGTAAGAAAACTTGCATCACCGAATGCATCACGGCAAACGGCGTGGCCTTACACGAACTGGCTAGCTGGACAACTCTTTGCGACACTCCGGGAGAAAAGCGGATCGATTCACAATCGGCTCGATTAGTGAAAGCCGCGGGCCGAGGCTTATCCAAGGGCAGTTCAATAATTGGTGGCACTCCCTCTAGATTGTCGCGCCAGAATTTTGCCAATCGATCGCCGGTTGGACCAGAAAGCAATTGCGTCTGATCCTGAACGAACTGCCGGTAGTTATCCGGGGCGGCAGCTATCTGAGGTGTTTGTCCGGCTGCGAACTGAGGGTAGCTTTGACGCAACTCGCTTAGAATCAGCACCAGCGACCAAAAGTCTACGATGATGTGATGCGTCAAAGCCAAAATCACCCAATCGTCGTCTGCTAACTTGTAAACGCTAATGCGCAGCAGCGGTCCCTTGACTAAATCAAATGGTACTAGCGTCTCCAACATGACGCGTTGTCGAACAGCTTCATCATTGGCCCCCAACATCTCGGTAACAGAGAACTCGGGATCGAGCCGATCGTGGACGATTTGGTTTAGTTGACCACCTTCGTCGGTAAATGTGGTTCGCAATGCAGCGTGTCGGCCTGCGATAAAATTGATCGATTTCCGTAAAGCCTCAGTGTCGAATCGATCGCGAATGCGAGTGGGCAAGAAGACGTTAAAGGCAGTCAACTGAGGACTTCGACGAAAGGCGTGCCACAAGCCTTGTTGACCAGCCGACATCGGAAATCGCTTTGCAGCTTCGGCTTGACGCTTAAGAAGCTTGACGAGCAGTTCGCGTTGCTGCTCTACGGTAAGCGATGCAAGAGGAAATTGATCCACTGAGCTTCCATCCTTTCGGCGAGTAAAAATCCATCATCGTGAGCACGGCTCGACCAGTGAACAACTCAGGCAAGCAAGTCGACTATCTGCTTCCGGTAGACAAGTCATCAAAGCACAAAAACGAGTCGAAAAGCCGCCAAAATGCAATCATCCTGAGCGAAAATCGCATTAGAAATGTTACCGAGATTTGCTCTTGATGGGCAGGCGTCTTTGCTCCAGGGACTTTCTCGCCAAACAATTTTTGCGAAGCGTTTTGCAGGAGCGATCTGGTCAAACTGAGTACTTTTCTGCGATTTCTGCGATAATCTAGAAGGCTGACCTTTTCGCACAACTTCGATGGCCCGCAAGATTCAATTAAGATTATCACAGGCGAGCTTGTTTTTCGATGGACTCTCAAGGCTGAATCATGACCACAGGCAACACCAAAGGCCCAACTAAGATTCCGAACTTGTACGAGGTTTTGAATTTACAGCCCAAGGAGAGTGATGACCAAGCGATTCGATCAGCCTTGCGACTGTACGCTGAACAAGTCAAGAAGATGCAGCCTGGCGAACCGGCTCAAGCTGCCGCAAAACTGTTCGCTATTGCCAAGCAAAATTTGCTCGATCCCGTAAAGAAGTCCGCTTACGACTCATTGTGGGATAAAGTCTTTGGGGCCAATCCATCTGCACAACCGACGCAATCTGCTTCCACATCTTCTGCACAGGAAGGTGATGCAGAGAAGAAGAAAGAACGAGCTAACGCAAGTGTCGTCAGCGCGATCGATCAATCCGTTGAAAAGGCTGTCTCAGCGGCTCATTCAACCGAATCGAAGGCAACTCGACCTGCAGCACAAGCACCTCAGACAGCCCAACTCACGGAACCGACGCCATCGGTTTCTCTAACTCAAGAGCCTACTTGGGATCTTTCCGAACTGGAAACTATTTTGCCCAGCGGCGATCCTTCAGCACCGTTGGATCTTTCTGCATTTCTTGAGTCGACCGAGTTGAATGCTGATGGCCAGCGAACGATGGAGGATTTGGACCGCGATTTCCAAAAGCTGTTAAGCCTTTTGGGCGTCGAAGTTCAGCAAGACGTTTTTGCATCGAGCACTGCGACTGCTTCGGGCACGACTTCTCCAACAACAGCTTCGCAATCATCGCTGTTTGACTTCGATTCGCTAACGAATTCTAGACCACCTAATTCAACGAATACATCGCAAGCTGCGAGCCTTGGATTTAGCGGTACCGCTGAAACGCTACCGCCAGTTGTCGCTGCGCCAAGACCAGCAGTATCCAACGCTCGATCAGCTCCACCATCCAAAGTCCGAAAGAAGCGAGACCGTTCGCTTCTGATGATGGTTAGCGGTGGGCTAACTGTGCTTTTGGCAGTCTTGGGTGTGTTGCTGGTGATGCTGAAGCGTTCCAATGACCAGCGCAGTTTGGCGGCTGGGAACCCTCCTCCCGCAACGCCTACTCAGAACGCCCAGCCCAACGCGGGCAATACTCCAAAGCCCAGTGGACTGCCCAAAGCTGGGTCTGGCTTGCCACAACCAGGCACCGACGTGCCACATTCCGGCTCGGGACTTCCTAAACCTGGCGAGAACATGGCCGGTGCCGGTGGCAATGGTGGTGGCAATGGTGGTGGCGACGCTGCGATGATGCTCGATCCATCGATGCAAGCTGAAGCGCCGATGCAGCCTGCCGCGCCGATGCAGCCTTCAACGCCGCCTTCGACACCCCCTTCCGCAGACCCAACGCCTCCAAAGCCCACCGAGAATCCCACGGAACCAGCCAAACCCGAACCTGCTAAGCCTGACTCAGCTAAGCCTGAAATGACCAAGCCTGACATGACCAAGCCTGACATGACCAAGCCTGACATGGCGAACATGGAGAGCAAGCCGGCGGAGGGAACATCTACCGCAGGAAACCAAACAGAAACGCCAATGGCTGAAGAGGTCAAGGTCGAATTGACCGCTCAAGAAAAAGCGAATTGGAAAAAACAAATGCGACAGGCTCGAAATCTGCTCGGCGAGCGACAGTATGAACAAGCCAAGGAGTTGCTCGGCAAAATCGAACCCTCTGCGAAGAGCGGCCAACAGAAGGCTCAGCTTCGAAGACTTTCCACTGTTGCCGATTTCGCAGAACAGTTCAATTCAGCAATGATGAGCGCCTTAGAGGGAATGGGCGCCTCAGAAACGATCACCGTCGGAAACTCGGAGATTGCCTTTGTAGAATTCAACGAAGAAAAATTGATTGTCAAAATGGCCTCGGGGATCAAGCGCTATCCCTGGAAAGATGTCCCCATCAACTTAGCGTATGGCTACGCCGATCTCAAGTTGGATCAGGGGCCAAAATCTGCCGCGGCGAAGGCTTCGTTTGCCGCTGTGCATACCAAGATGAATCCCGCAGCGATTGAGAGTGCCCGCAAGCTCATGCAGTCAGCGGCTGCGGCTGAAGCTGTTCCAGCAGACACTCACGAAGTGTTTGACGACGACTATTCGCTGGAGTAGCCAATCGCACTCCAGCCTACGAATTCGTTAGAATCGCTACAAACGGCAAAAGTTATGATGGAGAACCTGCCGATGGTTAGTGATACGCGAGCTTTCCGCAATTCGACGGGTATATTTCAGTGTGTCGAAATCTAGACAAGCCCCATCGAGTTCGTGTTCGATTCGAGATTCAACGTCGCTAATCTATTCCAATTCGCTCTGTGGTCAGTAGTCAGCCTACAAAGAGCTTCATTTAGCAGCCAGTAGTGTAGAACAATGTCCGCAACCATGAATCGAGAGATGCTTACTTCCGTACGAGTGGGCGTTAGAACACCTGTTATCGTTTACTCACGAAGCAAGCACGGTACTTGGATTCGATCGCGAGCCTGGACAGACGATCTGTCTGCCATTGGTGCGAGAATCACTTCCGAAGTTCAACTCGACGAATCGGAGGTTTGGCTGCGAATCATGTTACCGGACTTGAAGGATCAGGTCATTCGAAGCGAGATTGTTCGCGAAGTTCCACCACCAAGTGATTCTTCAAGGATCGCTGACATCAGACGATCGCATTACGGCATCCGATTTCTAGGATTGGCCGATGACGCAATTGCTGATCGCGTTGAGCAACTGGACGAACTCGCATTTGCCAAAAAGTAAAGCTATTGACTCGGTCTTTACTCCACCCTTGAGTCACAAAACCCTTCGATAACTGATTTCTCAGTCAAGTCACGTTTACGGTTGGCGACCTTCTCGCATCAGCCACCAAGCCGATGATTGTGGAGGAGCATGTAGTTAAAGGGCGTAGCCAAAATGCATTCGGCACCAGTACCATGCAGAAAATGTGGTTCGTCGAGATTGGCTCATGGTCGTATCGACGACGCTATGTTCAAAGTGAAGATTCCATTCTCCAGAGTGGTTCTGACTGACTGTGTTGTCATGAGTGCGACGGCATGTCTCGATTGCGGAAATGTCGAACTTCAAGTTGATCCTGAAAAGGTCAAATCTATTCTAGGAGAAGGTTCGACTACCTGAGGTCTCTAAGACACCTAGGAACTCTCGAGCTGACTTTACTTCCACGAGAGATTACGCCGACCTCACTTCACCCCGACACGCGCTCCGACGGAAACGCAGCGGGTTGGGGCATGACCCGCTGAGTTTCGTCGTTGGACTCAGGTTCGCGGAGTTCGATAAGCCAAAAGAGATCAGAGGCTGAGCAAAATAAAACCCGCCAAGGAACTCTTGGCGGGTCCAATTGTTAGACTACTGATTTGGCCAGCTTCGACACTACTTGCTAGGAGTGTTGGCACTCAACTGAGCTAAGACTTGCAGAACGCCGTTGAGGTGCGCGAGTCGAGGGCCGAAGCGATCAACGAACTCGCTGAGTACGAACTCGCCTTCCAGCAAATTTTCTTCTTCGTCTTCGACTTCAACTGTAAGCTGTTGAAGGAATTCGCTTTGCACCTTGGAGAGAATCTCGGCTGCGCGGCGGCAGGAGTTTGCCAGCTTTGGATTGGCGTCCTTCCACTGCTGTAGTTCAGTGTTTCGCTGTTTCTGTGAACTGACAGTGGCTTGCACCAACTGCTCCAACAACTGATTCTGACGCTGTTGAGCGATCAGCATCTGATGAAGCAAAGCCAGTGTGGCTTCACTCGCGTTGCCAGTATTGCTCGCATTTGCGGCTTGTGGCTCGGCAGAAACGTCTATGCGAAACATGGGAGAGAATTGTGCTGGATCGCTACCCACAACGAAACTCCGCAAAATGAGAGAATTGTTCAAAAGTAAATGACACAAAAATGCAGTCATCACACTGAGGCAATGCTCCCATTGTAGTCGGTTCTGATTGTCAGTCGAGCAACCGGCTTGAGACAATCTTGTGTATTTCCGACACAAACTGTTGGCATAAACAGTACAACCCGACCCGCAAAGTCCCAGAAATCGCCAGGGGTTTAGCAATTGGCTCAAGGGAAATGCTAGCCAGCACTGGTTTCGACCTTTAGCGGAACCGCTTCAAGTCACCGCTTGGACACTTCCGAACAAAGATCATGACTGGTTGGTTATCGTGGAGGGCGGCCAACGTTTTCACGCTTTTGAAACCGCTCTTCTGCTAGCAAATCAATCAGCCAACACATCCGAATCGTATTCGCGCGAACTTGATTATCAACAACGATATGGCAGCAACACTTGGATTCATTTCGGTACGTCAACACGCTGAACACGGCTACTTCGGCGGCTACCTGGTCGTCAATCACTTGGGACGGCCTTTAGAGTTCCACTGCACGCTTCCAGTCAAACCAACGCGCGCTCAGGTTTTGCTTTACGGACCGACGATGGATGATTTTGTGTGCGGTGAACAGATAGCCAAAGCACTGATTACCAAAGCTAAACTGACACCAGATGTGATCGTGACCGATACGCCACCGAGTTTAGCAGCGGCTTTGGTCAGCGATGCGATCGTGGTTTTCTTGGAGGAGGCTCTTGCGGGTGAAACCACTTCGCTCCGACATCCGTCCGAAACCAATGTGCCGACACAACGCTTCACAGCTCTCGGCAAAAAGTTCTTGCGGTCCAGTGAATGCAACAAGGCTGAGTCTATCCTTGAATCGACGCTGAAGCAATTGAGCGAACGATTCGAATTGACTGAGCCCTTTAGCCGAATCGTGGAAGCGCTCTTCGAAGCTCATCCCGTCATCAAAGCAGCTTAGGCTCTCAGGGCCAGGTCCCGAAGGCGAGGTCTGAACATGTCCGATGCAACAAGCTCCTGGGCTGGTGTTGGCTTTGTTGAACACGAAGCGCTTTCCGTGACACAAGCTGACGTAGACACTCTAGCCACTGGCTGGCAAAACGGACTCACGCGATCGCTGAACGTTGAGACCATGCCCCAAGATCTTGGCTTGGTACTTGGTACAAACGTTCAGGCCGTCTCAATCAAGCTGCAGTCCAAGTTGCCACAAACAATCGGCTTCGCATTTCCAGAAGCGGTCGATTACCAGTCTGCTTCTGAGCAAGCTACGTTCATCGATCCCAAAAAGGCAGAAGCCAAAGCCGCCAATCAGCCGAGGGTGGAGGAAGGATCTCAGCAAGCCTCCAGCAGTGACAAACCCATTACGCGAACTCGCATCAAACCGCCCGCTGACTTAGTGAAGCTTGAGGATCGGCTTTACTTCGTGCTTCAACCACCGCTTGAGACATTGTTGTCGTCTAACAAATTGGATTTTCCGTTCAATCCCTTCCCCTACCAGTTCGAAGGTATTGCGTTTCTCTTTCCTCGAGAGATCGCCATCCTCGCTGATGAAATGGGACTTGGAAAGACCATGCAGGCGATCAGTACAGTCCGCATGCTGCTGTTAGCCGGTCAATTGAAAAACGTACTCTTGATCTGCCCCAAGCCGCTTGTGACCAATTGGGTTCGCGAGTTTAAGTTGTGGGCTCCGGAAATTCCAGTAACGGTAATTGAAGGAGATTCTGCAAAAAGGCAATGGATCTGGGGCCAACATGCGGCTCCTGTTCGGATCGCGAATTACGAACTGCTGATGAGGGATCGTGACACGGTCATTTCACCCGATTCACATTTCGATCTTGTGATTCTGGACGAGGCCCAAAGGATCAAGAATCGCAACAGCACCACCGCCGAGATCGTTCGCGCCTTGCCGCGCACGCGATCCTGGGCGCTGACAGGTACGCCGATCGAGAACTCGGTCGAAGATATCGTCAACATCTTTGAGTTCCTTTCGCCCGGTTACCTGCGGGAGGACATGCACCTGAAGAGCATTTCCAAAGCGACACGCGATTACATTCTGCGTCGCACGAAAGACAAAGTTCTGACAGAGATGCCTCCAAAGATGTACCGCGATGCCGAACTGGATCTGACTCCGGCTCAATTGGACAGCTATCGCAGTGCAGAAGATGAGGGCGTGGTACAGTTGACGGACATGGGCGAGACGTTGACGATTCAACACGTCTTTGAACTTGTGCTGCGACTCAAACAAATTTGCAATTTCGATCCCGCGACCGGCTCAAGTTGCAAACTTGAGCGTCTGGAAGCTGACATGGAAGAGATTGCGGCCAGCGGTAAAAAGGCAATTGTCTTTAGCCAGTGGGTCAAGACACTGGATGTCCTTTCTGAGGCACTCGATCGATTTGGGCCGATGGAATACCACGGTCGCATTCCTTCGAGCAAACGCGATGGTGTGATTCAGCAGTTCAAGGAAGATCCGTCCAAGCATCTGATCTTGATGAGCTACGGAGCGGGAAGCGTAGGCTTGAATCTTCAGTTCTGTGAGTATGTTTTTCTATTTGATCGCTGGTGGAATCCAGCCATTGAAGACCAAGCGATCAATCGCGCGCATCGTATCGGTGCCAAGGGTGCCGTGACTGTCACGCGCATGATGGCCTCGGGGACAATCGAACAGCGAATTCATGATGTGCTTGAGCAAAAGCGCGAGCTGTTCAATCAGCTATTCGCCGAAGCAGGCGCGCCACGACCGCTGGGATTAAGCCAAGACGAAATCTTCGGCTTGTTCAAACTCTCTGTACCTAAAGTCAAGAAGCAAGCGGCCTGACGATCTTTCCAGGGTTCGCGTATACTAACGAATTCAATTCGTGCTATCGCTCAATCCACTTCGTCATCGTCATTATCAACGCCATCGATATGCTCTCACGACTTTATGCGAGAACGGTCTATTACCCAACGCTGGCTTACAACATTCTGTTAGGACGCGTACTTGGCGTCCGACGTTGGTGGGATCGCGTCGATGCAAATTGCATTTTGGGCGCAGTGCCTCTAAGAAATGATCCCGCGAAGTTGAAAGAGTTGGGAGTGACCGGCGTGGTCAATATGTGCGAAGAGTATGCGGGACCGGAAGCTGAGTATCAAAGGCTGGGAATCGAACAGTTGTGGCTTCCAACAACTGATTTTCAGCACCCAACTGCTGAGATGGTCGAGCGTGGTGCAGAGTTTATCGAGAAGCACAAGCATCAAGGCGGCTGTGTCTACGTGCACTGCAAAGCGGGTCGAGCCCGAAGTGCAACGATCGTCCTGTGGTGGCTCGTTCGCTTCGGTGGTATGACTCCCGAAGCGGCTCAAGAAGAGCTTTTGCAGATTCGCAACCATGTCAATCCACGCGTCTTTCAGCGACCCGTCATTGTCGAACTGAATAGCAGGCTTGAGCGGCGAGTTTGAGCGCTGAGGCTTGAGGGGCCTAGCGTTAATCCTCTACAGGCGCTGTCTCGCGTATGCGTTTCGGATGTTCGACCGAGATGCCGAAAGCGATCAGTGATGCGGCAAGCAGATAGTGATAGGCGTCGATACCGAGTGGAGTTGGCAACTTCTGTAACGACACCATCGCAGTAGCAGACAGCAAAACGGCGATAACAATCGACAAGCCACGTAGTTTGGTGTTCGCTCCATGCCCCACTGCAACATGCCGTAGGCCCACAACGAGCACACAGATCATCGCGGCAAGCGGAAGCAACTCGAACACAGGTTTCCATTGAAATTGCTTCGCTAGTAGGAAGATCACGATTCCGATAGCTAAGCAAAGGACGACGACGATCGACATGAATGGTCGTTGCGTCTCAGCTTTCGATTCTGAAAGCGTCAGAAGGATGCTTAGAGTCAAACCAATCGCGCCAGCGGTAGAAGCGAACTGCTGCAAGAAGCTTGAGTAGGCCTCCATGGAAGAATGAAGGCCTGCAAATCGACCCGCTCCGAATAAAGCGGCAAACGCGACGGGAACGAGAAAGAATCCCCACGGCCAAATCCTGAGTCTTGGAAGCCGCAGTGCGACGCTCACCCATACGCCGAGAGCTGCCAGAGCTAGGACCAAGTCGGAAATCACATGGGAGAGTTGCATTGAAGAGTTTGCCTAGTGTTCGACCATCGCATCGTTAGCTCAGTTTGAGATACTTGCCAGTCAAGCTGTCGGGATTTTTGGCAACCGCCGCAGGAGGTCCGACGGCAACGATCCTTCCGCCTCCGTCGCCTCCGTCAGGGCCCAGATCGATCAGCCAATCACAGGATCGTATGACGTCCAAGTTGTGTTCAATAACAATGACGGTATTTCCACGATCGACCAAACCGTTCAGAACATTGACAAGCCTTCTCACATCGTCGAAATGGAGGCCTGTCGTAGGTTCGTCTAAGAAGTAGATTGTCTTGCCCGTTTCGGGACGAGCGAGTTCGCTGGCAAGTTTAATACGTTGAGCTTCACC
>CAYWNG010000067.1:0-3256 GCA_964458685.1 uncultured Pirellulaceae bacterium | reverse complement strand
GCCGGAGAGCGTGTTGGAGCTTTGCCCGAGCGAAAGGTAGCCCAGACCAACTTGCTGCAACGTATTGAGCAGTCGGTGGATCTTCTCGAAGTTCTGAAAGAACTCAGCCGCTTCATCGATCGACATGTTGAGCGCGTCGGCAATCGTCTTGTCACGATAGCGCACCTGCAAAGTTTGCCGGTTGTAACGTAAGCCATTACAAACAGAACAGGTGACGTACAGGTCAGCAAGAAAGTTCATCTCGATCTTCTCTTGCCCCTGACCTTGGCAAACAGAGCAGCGACCATCGCCAGCGTTAAAGCTGAATCGACTGGTCGTAAAGCCGCGACTCTTGGACTCGCGCGTGCCAGCCCAAACCGTACGAATTAGATCGAAGACGCCACAATACGTTGCGGGTGTGCTGCGTGGAGTGCGTCCAATTGGCGTTTGTGTCAGTTCGATCAACTTGTCGACTTGGTCAACACCAGTCAGCTTCTTGAACGGGCCAGGGCGTGCCGAAGCACTTTGCCCAAGCTCTCGAAGTATGGCGGGTACCAACGTCTCGCCAACGAGTGAACTCTTGCCGCTTCCGCTAACTCCAGTAATACCAACAAGCAATCCCAGCGGAAGTTCGACATCGACAGCTTGCAAGTTGTGCAACGATGCGCCGGTTAGCTTGATCGACTTGCCCTTCTGCATCTTTCGAACTTCGCGTTCTTGGTAGACCGTTTTTTCCCCGCGCAAGTAGGCACCAGTCAGCGACTGAAGATTGGCTTCTACTGACTGGGGAGTCCCCATGGCAACAATATGTCCACCATGTTTTCCAGCACCCGGTCCCATATCGACTAAGCAGTCGGCTGCTCGCATCATAGCGTCGTCGTGTTCAACGACGATGACTGTGTTGCCTTGTACTTGAAGATTGCGAAGCGACTCGATCAAGCGATCATTGTCGCGTTGGTGGAGTCCAATCGAGGGCTCGTCCAAAATGTAGCAAACGCCAACCAGTCCACTTCCGATACTGGTCGCTAAACGTACGCGCTGCAATTCACCGCCGCTGAGCGAGTCGGCGCTACGCGAAAGCGTCAGGTAGCCGACGCCGACTTTGTCTAGAAAACGAAGTCGGTGGAGCATCTCGGCGAGAATTGGTTTCGCAATGATGGCTTGATCTGCGGTCAGCTTCAGGCCTTCAAACCACGGTAGCACTTGAGAAAGGTTCTGCTCGCAGATGTCGGCGATATTCTTTCCGTTCAAACGCACCGACAGAGCTTCGCGACGTAGTCGTGAGCCGTTGCAAGCCGAGCAGTTCTGTGAGGATCGAAACTGCTCGAGCCACGCCGCTTCGGACTCGTCGATCTGTTGGCTGTGCTCCTCAAGGATCGATCGCAAGCCCGGTAGTCCCGCTGAGCCTTCGATCAGCTTCTTGCGAGTCGAAGTGTCGGAAGAATCGAGTGCCGCGGTCCATTCAATCCCGAGCGATTCGATGAGTTGCTTGACGCTCTTTCGAATCTTCGCAGCGATCGACTTGGGAGCTTCGTTGAGGATCGCAATCGCGCCTTTCGATGGAGCGAGCGACCAGTCGCTAATCAACGTTGCATCATCGATCGCTTGGACTTGCCCCACGCCATCGCACGTCGGACATGCACCGTAGGGGCTATTAAAACTAAACGTTCGTGGTTCCAGCTCTTCAAAGTTCACTCCACAATTCGCGCAGGCATAGCGAGTGCTGAAGAGCTGTTCGATCCATTGGTTTCCTTCGGCGGCAACATTGTTTGAAGGCAGTAGATAGCTAACCGAAACTAATCCATTGGCCAGTCGCAGCGCCACCGACATCGATTGGCTCAGTCGATCGCAGTTGTCCGGGCGAATGACGACCTTGTCGACAACGGCTTCGATATCATGGTTCTTTCGAACAGCCAATTCTGGGACGGATTCGATATCGTAGAGCTCATTGTCGACACGAACTCGCAACAGCCCCGCCTTTTGAATGGCTTGAAGCACATCGCGATGCCCACCGCGTCTACCGCGAACCACCGGTGCCATCAACACCAGCTTGGTTCCTTCGGGAAGGCTATTCAGAATCGAGAGAATTTGATCGGGGCTTTGTTGAACGATCGCCTGACCACATTCATAACAATGAGGCGTTCCGACTCGAGCCATCAGCAAGCGCATGTAGTCGTAGACTTCAGTCACTGTGGCGACTGTGCTGCGAGGGCTAGCAACTCCCACGCGTTGATCGATACACAGCGTCGGTTGAAGACCTTCGATGCTGTCTACATCGGGCCGCTGAAGTTGATCAAGGAACTGTCTCGCGTAGGTGGAAAGGCTTTCGATGTATTGCCTTTGACCTTCGGCATAGATGGTATCAAAGGCTAGTGAACTTTTGCCACTACCACTGACACCGGTAATCACCGTCAATTGATTATGGGCGATGTCGATCGAAACATCTTGCAAGTTATGCGTCCGCGCACCAACCACTCGAAGTACGTCAGATGCGACGACGGTAGGCGTGGGTGGACCTTCGCTAAGCGAACCATCCCTAGGTGAACCTCCTCCGAAGGTACTTTCTCCCGACGAGCCTTCTCCGGTCGAGCCTTTTCTGGGCGGGCCTTCCTTGAGCGAACGTGGCATAAGATCTAACGCACTTTCATGAGGAGTGCTTTAGTCTTCAGTGAAGAAGTCGTCATCGTCGTCCTCATCGGGTTCGTCAAACCTTGGATCGTGGCGACGACGGATCATGACTACTTCGTTCCCGCAGCCCAAATAGCGAACCTCTGACATCATCTCTCTTATCAGCCAAACACCGCGACCATGAACCATATCCACGCGGTCTTCACTGCGAGGGTCGGGCAGCGATTCAGGCTTGAAACCGGCACCTTCGTCTTTGATTCGCATATTGACTAGATCGGGCGAGATGTAGAATTCGATCTCCACCTGCTTGTCCGGTGACTCTTTGTTTCCATGAGTCACCGCGTTCACAAGAGCCTCTTCGCTGGCCATCTGAACATGGAAATAGTCTCTACCGTCCCAGCCAGCATCTTTAAGTGCTTGGAGAAAGGTCTCAAGATGTTGATGGGCAATAGGCAGGGAGCTAGGAATCTTCTTGTGAAGAGTCCATGTCCAACTTGTTTCTGTCATTGGGTCACTCCAGACTGACAGTTGCAGCGATTGATGCGATCGGCCGTTCAACGAACCGCAAGCGAAATGAGATTCCTGCTTGCGTTAGCCAACCTCTAAGTGGTCACTCCGTAAGCCTTCAACTTGTCTTGGTATGATTAAG
>CAYWNG010000066.1:0-17470 GCA_964458685.1 uncultured Pirellulaceae bacterium | reverse complement strand
GCAAGCTTGTCGTCAATGGTCATGTCGAGATCAACAATCTCGGGGTGCTTGTCTGGATTGTAGTCTCGATGTCGTGGGATATCGCCGGCGCGATCGTAGAACTCGACAACTTCTTGCAATGACGATAGTCGACCATTGTGCATGTAGGGAGCTGTCAGTTCGACGTTTCGCAACGAAGGTGTTCGGAAGGCTCCCCAAAACGCCAGTTCATTGTCGTGCAAGAATGGTTTGCGAAGGCCCCAAGGCTCTTCGCTCAGAACCAAGGCTCGCGACCTAGATAGAAAATGAACGGCGCTGCGGTTACGCGTGTCGTTACCCTCTTCGTCTCGCAAGCCGATTCGATCCCAAGACTGATCTGAAAAAACGATCGGTGTAGTGGCGTTGGCGTCAGTTGCCGGAAGAGCTTGAGCTTGTGGAGTCGATGCTTTGGGCTTGCTTCGCTTGATTCGGTAGGCTGAGCCCGATGCGCCTGAGGCAGATTGCTGTACCGATACATCGATCGAGACGATTCCTTCGAGTGCAGTCTTGATGGCCTCGACCGACTCTTTATCTAGCTCGCCAACCCCCTCCGGTTTTGCCGACATCATCTGTTTCAGCAAGAGACCGCGATCTGTTTTCTTGGCAATCGCTGCCTTAGGAGTCGAAAGAGCGGCGATGGCGGCATCTAGATTCTTATCGTAGAGTTTGTGTTCTTCCAGCTCGACGATCGCGCCGATTCCGCGATCGAACCTGGGCGGAGACACTCCTAAGTTGTAGAAGCCAAGATCGTAGAACGCATAATTCGGCTTGGGTTGTCGACGTTCCGCATAGGGGCCAACGAATGGCAGGATCGGACGCGTCTCGATCTGTTTATCCGGAATGGGCATCAGCTCGACAAGCAATGGCTCAACCAGCGGCTCAACGATGGCAATGCGATCGTCCTCTGAGAAGAACTTGCGTCCGCCAAGATGATTCACTCGCTCGACTTCATATCGCTTCAACAGCTTGCTGATCTTCTCGGCCAGCGCTGCTCGGTCATTGGCGTTGGCTACTAAGTCCTTGAGGCGGTCTTCGATCAGCTTCTTGAGTTCCTTAGTGTTTCCCTGCGCGTCGAATCGCAACTGCTCTAATGCGCGAGCAATGGGAGCAACGCGTGCTAACTCAAGCCCCGAGGCGCTGGAAATGGCCTGTCCAATCTGCCGCAAAATCTGCTCATGGAACGGACGATCATGAAACGGAATTGAATCGGCAAGCGGCATTGGCATAAGCGTACGATGCAGATCTTTGGCAATCGGTACCCGATTTTCGACTTCTGGAATCCGCTCGTAAACTTCGCTAAACAGCGGTCCGCTATGGCACTCAATGCAGCCTCGATTCATAAACACTCGAAAGCCATGCTGAAAAACTGATGATCCGTTTTTGTGTTTAGGTGGCGCAACACCAGCCGGAGGAGGATTCTCCGTTCTTGCTCTATCAAGATAAACTGGTTCCAGTTTGCTTTTTACCTGGTCCCATCGGTCATTTACGGGCTTGGGGTTGCCCATCATCATCGCGTCGAACGGTGAGTTGTTAGAGACCAATTCCGATTCGTAAATCAGAATGCTAAGTCCCCAGAAAAGGGAAAAGTTCGCGACTTCAAGTAGACCTTTGTCATCTTCAGCTTCGGTCAATTCCAAAGAGACTTGTACCGGACTGTCCCACCACTCTCTTCGAAAGGCTCTTTCAATGAGTGCGCGATAGGTCGGTCGATTCTTGGCATACTTGCCTAGTACCGAATCGGTCTCAGATATCGTTTGGTGCTCGAGAATTTTGCAATTCAAGAGCTTATTCGCCACATCGTGAAATGTGCGTCCCTCGTACGACATCTCGACTTCATTCACAATAGGGCCAACGGCTTGCGAAGCTAACGCTGCCTTTAAGATTGCGACCTTGACGGGAACGGGATCTCCTGCAGCCGCCGCTCGATAGAGAACCTGTCGATCTTCAAAGTCTCCAAAGATCGAGAAACCGTTAAAGGTCGATTCCGCGCGGCCATCGTGGAACAATCGATCTGAGAAGCCGCGATTGATGATCGTGGGAGAGTTGCGTGATGTAATCTGTCGAAAAGCTTGTTTCGATGGATCATGACCTTCGTAGAACATCTTCCATTCTTCGAGGACATTGGTGTACCTGCGAGTCGTTGGCATTGGGCCGGGAATTTCAGACCGCCAATCGCCAGTTGCACCTGGAGCCTGAGTATTGAGGCCCGTAAATTTCTTTCGCTCGACACCCTGGGAGCCAACGACTGTTGTGAGAGGATTTCTATCATTCAACGGAGTGTCATGGACAGCCGATTTCAGTGGGTCGAACGGAAGCTGCGCGACACCAAACTCCAAACCGTGTGCGGTGTCGATAGGATACTCTTTCCACGCGACATACGGTATCCGCTCTGAATGACGACGACGAGCGTCCATGCCGTGTTGAAAGTGACATGACGCGCAAGCTGTTCCAACGAACTTGCCGTCTTCGCGGCGATGAAAATCACTACCGGCTCGCATTTCCCAGAATAGCGCTTTTCCAAGAGCTTCGGCGGCATCCACATCGGCTATGAACTCAGCAAGATCAGGCCGACGCAGGGCCTTTCGCTTGGTGATCTTTCCATGGGCATCACGACTTGTAACTGTTTCCACGTAGGGATTGACCAGCTTTCTGGGATCCCAATCGTCGATGACATCTTGAACGCGAGCCAATAGTGCTACGTCCTCATGCCCAACAAGGTGAATTGCGCGAGGTTTTTCCTCCATCACCTGTGCAGTTAGGGAGGACACTCCACTGGCAATCCACCAGCACAAGACTAGCGCTGACGAGACGAGCATTGACGAGCGTGATCTGATCCAGGGGCGACTGTATTGGCTTGTGATGTTCATGTACTACACTCCCTCGGCTGCGAATCCGAAACGTTGCTCAGTTGTAAACCCAGCAACCCGACGGATGGTTGAGGTCAAATTCTCGTGACGGACGCCAGCGGGAAGCGAAGCCCAGCGATCCGATGTTGAGTTTCCAAAGAGCAGGGTTGCATCATGCTGAGTAATATCTCCATCCACTTTCGGATTGAGATCGTAAAAATTTAGTGAGTATCTCAGCTCTTTGATTGCCTCAGATGTACCGGTCAGGAAATGCCAGTCGCACAAGTCATCGCTTCTCTTGTTGGCGTCCAGTCGGCTTGCGTAGTCATGCAGTACGCTTGACGTATCGACTTCTGGCTCAAGCGTGAACGAAAGTATGGTGAGCTTTTTACCAAAGACCTTGGACAGCTCGACACGCAGTTTCTTGAGCGTCGCACCGGTTGTTGGGCACGCACCTCTACAAGTGGTGTACATCGAGTTGATAATCAATGCACGACCATCGACAAACTCATCACGAAATCGAAACGAGCTACCAAACTGATCAACAACTCGGACATTTGCAAATCCATCACAGACCCGAAGTCGTGGCGGCGGTGCTTTTTCTCCCGCAAGCAGCGAATTGAAAAACTGCATCATCATTCGGGTCATGGAGGCTTTCCTCGTTGGTGTTTGACTCTTGCAAGCGATCTTGTAACTACGGATTGGTCTTCGGTGGCAATGGTCGATTGGGGATCATAAGAACACCTGACTGCTCGACCGGAACGGATGGAACTGGAGGGTATTCGATATCAAGTTCTCCATAGCGATTCAATTTTCCATCGGTGCCTTGCCATGTGACATCGCGACCATGAGTACGCGCGTCAGGTACAACATTCGGGTCGCGATCTGAAGGCAATTTGCCATCGGGAACTGGCTCAAAGTTAAACATCATCCGCATGTCTTCGTGTTCCAAGTTGTGACAATGAAACACAAACGGTCCTCGCCAAGTCCGGAATCGCATACGAATTCTGGCGACTGTATTCGGCCCAAGTACGGTTGTATCGTGCAGCCCGATCACTTCAGTTGGGTCGATGAATGGTGTGACGTTCGTGCCGTTGAATGGTGGTAACGGAGTATTGGCAAGTCGAGGCACGTCGATCGCGTCGGCTGCAAAATCCTTTTCGTATCGAACGAGCTGGTGACTTTCTAAGTGGATATGTATCGGATGCCACCAACCACCACCGCCATTTCGTAGTACCCACTCTTCGACCGAGTCAACTGTGGGAGTTGCGTTGGCAATATCTGGGTCGTAGAACCGGCTGTTGATTTGCCAAGCTCCTTTGCCCCTTTCGAAAATGAACTCTCGCACCACGCTGACTTCGTCATCGCGGATAAGATTGTGATGAATGAGTGTTGTTCCCGCTTCGATTGATGCATCTACTGCGGGCTTGGGACCGCGGACGATGAACTTTAGTAAGCCGATTGGCTTATGGCTCTCCGCTCCGCGAACTTCTCCGTCCGGCCCGACGGCATCGAACGGTAAAGGTAGGACTCGCGGGTCGCCTCCGTCGTCGAGCTTTTCTTTGGGGCCTCTGCCGTCGGTTTGTGGCATGGTGTTCACGAGATAGAAGACTCGCTCTTCGCCCGGCTCAAGGTCGATACCACCGACTAAGCGGTTGAAATCGACTACGATGTCCGCGCGATTAGCCATAGTGAGCACGACACTGTGTTTCTCAACGGCTTTGGACCAAAGCCAACTGTCTTTTCCAATGCGAAGAAACGGTTTCGCAATCGCCTCGTACTTGCCCGGGCGCTTCGCGATAGCCTCTGGCGAGTCTGGTGCTTCGCCTGGCTCATCAATCCCGTTTTCTGAGAGACTTAAAAAGTCGGCTTCCGACAGAATCCGCAATCGGAAGACTCGGGCATTCGAGCCGTCCAAGATTCGAAAGCGGTACTTCCGGTTTTCTACACAGCAATATGGCCATGCGACGCCGTTGACAAAAAACGTGTCTCCAAGATATCCGTTGTGTCCTTTGTTGCTGTAAGCAATCTGACCAGTCGGTAAATCAATAACTTTGTCTTGAAGAACCAATGCAATATCGTAGGGGTTGTGATACGGCTCTTTGCCATACTTATAGAAGCCTGGATGCTTCGGATCTTCAAGGCTGGGGTCCTTGGACAGCGAATGTTGGTCAGGGTCTAAACAGGATGCCTCTCCGAGTCCTGGCAAAACACCACAATGAATCAATTGAAGCTCTTTTTCTCCAAAACAGGGAGCTACGCCGGCGAGACCTTTAGAAACATTGAACGCAGTCGCGTCCATACCGTGGTCGTGGTACCACATGGTCGATTGTGCTTCACCGGTGTCGGGTTCATAGGTGACTAGCTCTTTGTTGGTACTCGCATCTAGTTTTGACTTGCGATGCAACGGCAGGATATTGGGATAAAAGTAATCGCGAGATTTACCTTGCAGGATATAGAAGGTCGGGAAACCATCGCTATGCGAGGGACTGTGGCCACCGTGAAGGTGGACAGAGGTTTCAGTATCTAACTCATTGGAAAACCGCACAACAACGGGTTGTCCAAGTCGCATTTTCAGAGTCGGCCCTGGCACCATTCCCGCATAGGAATAAAGGCGAGCATCATGCTTCGCGTCGGGTCGCAGTTGCTTAAAAGTCTCACGAATCGGAATCTTAAAGAACTTGATTGGAAACTCACCCCAGTTTCGAATATTGCGTTTCAAGATCTCACTTCGGAAGGTGCCAAAGTTTCGCTGCTTGTCTTCCCAACTTGCAAGCGGAGTTGAGAAGACTGTCGGCTGGCATCCATACTTAGACCAATGCGATGGAGTCGACATAAACTCGCTAGCGATTCCATGGAAAGAATCGCCTGGTCGCACGGGATCGCCTGGACCAAATACATGAGTGTCCTTGGACTCGTACCATTCCTTGAATGTCATGACTGCGGTTGGTCGAGCCACTAGCGGAATCGGAAGTTCATTGCGGAATGCCCAGCCCGGTAATTCAAATTGCTTCTGCTTATCAAACTCCGCAGGCTTGAATGTTACGGGCCGCTCCTCGATTTGAGCGGCTGACGCTGCGCTCGCAACAAGTGGAGCGGCGATGGCTCCCTTCAGAATCTCACGGCGATGAACCATCCCAAGACACTCCCAGCGAAACTTTTTTTGCAGACTCAAAGCGTGCATAGTTTTACGGCAGCTCAATTTTTTTGCAAGCATTATCGTGCTAGCCTTAGCAAACTTCCGCTGAATTCAGTAAGATCTTCAAAATCGACTTTTGTAAATTTGTAGATCTGGTTGCTACACGCCTTTAAATCTGAGGAATATTCATGGCTTTGTATGACACCGAAATTGAAGGTACTGTTTCAGGCATAGTTGCTGATGGTGCCGGGGTAAGTATGGCGGTGAATGGCATCGATGTACGATTTGCGGTTGCTCCAACGAATAAACTCTCAACTCCTGCTGGTACGTTAACCATAGCGCAACTACTGGACCCCACACCCTTGCCAGGACGCACTTCACCAGGATTTGAAGGTGGAACTGCAATTGTGATAGGCAAGTTTGATTCGAATACAAAACGTCTGACTGCATCAGAAGTCACGATCGAGCCTTCCGAGAATGTCATCGTTGGCGGGATTACTCGAAACGATAACGGTACGCCTCGCCAAATCGAAGTGAATGGAGTTCCCATTGTATTGATTGAAGATGCCAGACTTAAAGCGGCACCGGTGAGGAATGAGTTTGGCTTTGAAGTTAAGCCCTCGACGATCACGATTGATATGCCAGCCAGCGTTGAAGGATACTTTGCAGCAGGCAAGTTCTACGCTTTCGTTTTGGAAGTTGATGGCCCCGCACAACTGGTCAACCCAAATCCGCAAGTATCAGTGTTGAGAGCTCAAGGGCGATCGCGAGGGGCCGAGTACGACATCGATGCGCGAGGAGCGATTACGACGTCTCATGCGACCGTTGGTCAAACACAGCGGATCGAGATCTATCGAGTGGATCTTGTTGGAGTCGCTTCAGTCGAGAACCGCATCGGCGGACTTCAAGTGCGGGTTGTCGCCGGTGGTTTCAGCAAGTGGAGATTCGACGAACGCATCACTGCTGGCCCCGGCTTTCTAGCCAACCCCCCAGCCATGATTCGAGCGTACAATGCCAGTGTTACTCCCAATGCCGTTTCAGTCGACTTTGAAGTCGAGATACGCGAAGAGTAAAATGCTGTTGATCTGAAGGTTGCAAAGTTGTACCTGCTCAATACATTTTGCAAGTGATTCATGGAGCGGGAGTGATTGGTTTGAAGAATACGACTTTGACTTGGCTGCAAGAACAGTGCTCGGCAAATCTACTTGCTGAGAAATGGCTGTTGTGCGAGAGCCTTCGCACGGCGCAGACTTGGAAAGATCGTATCAACTTGGCGGGGACAGCGACCGTCAACTTGCACTCCAAGACGTTGCGGTCGATTGTGCTTTCGATCGTCGGCGGTTCTTTGGCAGCGTCCAAGCTTGTCTATCTGGATCAGCCGGCGAGTGAATCGTTGATGCAGGGGTTGATTGACTCGGAGAATGAAAATGGAAAGCTCCAGTATTTTACCAACGTGCAGCGTACCGAAGGACTGGCGAAGTTAGCAACAAGATCGATCCGTGACTTGCGACTGGCAGGAGTTGATCCAGATGAGCTCGCGGAGAAAGAGTTCGAGTCTCCCGAGAAACGCGACGACTTGAAGCTGATCTACCAATGGTACTTGAATGCGAAGCAAGATCACGCGTTAGTCGACTATGCCGATTGCCTTGAGTTAGCCACACAGCGATTGGAGAATGGCACTTACAAGCTACCGGCTGAACTCGTGGTACTCCAGCCACACTCCATTCACTGGCAATTTCGCGAAACGCTGTTCCTGGCCGCGTTGGAATCCAAAGCGCAGTTCGTGAGCTTCAGCTCTGCATCAGTCAACGTTGGAACGGCGCTCGGCGAGCACAACACATCCTTCTTTTCCGGCTACGGTGAGATCAACGAGATCCGTGGTGTCGTTCAAAAGATACTTGGAAGCGATGCGAAGTCCGCGGTGCGGTTAGATGATGTTGAGATCGTCTATACATCCAACTCGTACGTACCGCTGATCTACGAGTTCTTCGAAGGATGCTTGCCGGTCATAGAGAAGGCTGTTGACTCGAAGTCGTTGACTCACTGCGTCAAATTCTCGGAAGGCGTTGCGACGATCTACTCTCGACCAGGTCGAGCGCTGCGAGCGTGGCTTCGATGGATCAAGTCCGATGGCCAGCAGTCCAAGGTGGTCCAGTTGTTTAGAGAAGGCTTGTTGAGTCGTCCGGAAACTGAGCCGCTACCGAATCAAATCGGTTACTCGCGCTTAGCTGCCAATCTCAGACAAGTGCGCATCGGATTCAAGCTGGAACGCTACATACCGGCTATTGAGTCCGCGATTTCAGCGGCGACGAAACTGCAGAGTGAGTTTATTGCTCGGCGAGAGAATGGCAACGATGACCCGGCTCAATCGTCGCCTTCCCATGACGACGATTCTCCGCGAGATTTTGGTTTGCCCGCGCTGAATACTCTTCTGACGATGATTCGACCTTTGGTTGAACTCGCGCCAAGTTCTAGTGACTCAGCGGCTGACGTTCTGCGAAAGGCTAAGCGATTTCTGCTCGTCTGTGTTCGCTTCGACAGCAAGCTAGATCGGCTCGCTCGCAATAAGTTACTGGACGCTATCGATGGAAGGTTGGCCGCTTTGCAGTTTGTGGACGAGTCCACCGAGAGCGTAACGGCTTGGCTGGAAGGCTTGCCCCTGGACTGTTCGATTCTCGATAGCGGTCCACAACCTGGCTGTGCGTATGCAACATCAATTGGCAGAGCAGGGCACTCAGGTCGAAAGCACGTGTTTGTGGTCGGAATGGATGCGAGCAGTTTTCCGAATGCTGTTCGAGTCGACCCGCTTCTGTTGGATAACGAGCGAAAGGCGATATCGAAACACTTATCATCCTCGTTACAGTTGGCGGAGCAAAGTGCGATGCAATTGAGCGAAATGTTGCAACGCACCTCTGAGGCAGAAAATGTTCAGCTCACATTCTCTTATTCAACTCGCAGCCTGATCGATGATCGCCAGCAGTCGCCGAGTCCAGCACTAGTCGAACTCTATCGTCAATCGCACAATCGACCCGAGGCGCATCTGAACGACTTGTTGACGCACATCGGTGACGCTGTTTCGTTCGCAAGTACCGATTCTCGCAAGTGGCTGAGCTTGCCCGATGGCGACTTAGCGGAGATGCTCACCACGACGGACGCTGCGGTCCGACAAGCGAAACTAGAAACCGGCTTTCCGCACTTCCAATCATCGCGAGTCGCTGCGGAGAAGCGTGAGCTTCCGGAGTTCACTGAGTTCGATGGATTCGTCCCTGAAGCGGGCTCAAAGTTGTCGCCGGACAATCCCGAGCGCGTGGTCTCGTCGAGTCGCTTAGAGACGTTCGGCAGTTGCCCGCGTAGATTTCTCTTCAAGTATGGACTGGGCGTGTATCCGCCCGATGAGTGGAACGTTGATCCAGAGCGTTGGCTCGATCCCATGACACTGGGCAACTTAGTACACGGACTGTTTGAGCGGTTCATGCGCGAGCTTACCAGCCAAGACCTTATTCCAGAACTTGAACGCGATTTGCCACGGCTGTTGGAGTTGCTCGACGACTGTGTTAGTAACTACTTGAGAGACTTCCCCGCGTCGAACGAGGATGCGTTCCAGCGACAGATGGAATGGCTGCGTGAGTCGTGTGAGATTTTCCTTGAGAAGGAGCAAGCGTATTGCCAATCTACAGGGGCTCGCCCTTGGGTGTTGGAAGCTGCGATTGGCTTAGACGAAGAGCCGCGAACGGAGATTGATTGCCGCGAGCCGGTCTCGCTGTGTTTGAACAATGGACAGATCGTTCGAATCGGTGGTCGGATTGACCGCATCGATCGGTTGAATCAAAGCGGTAGCGAGAGCTACGCGATCTGGGATTACAAAACCGGTTCCGATTGGGGATTTAGCGTGGAAGATCCTTTCATGCAGGGCCGCAAGCTACAGTCCTTTCTTTACGTCGGCATGCTTCGCCATCGATTAGCGGCTATCGGAAAGAACAAAGATGTTGCAACCAGCTTTGGCTACTTCTTTCCCAATGCCAAGACACAAGGGCAACGGATCGAGTGGATCTCAGCCGACTTGAATCATGGTGATGCGATCTTGCAAGACATCTGTCAGTTCATCCAGCGCGGAGTGTTTCCAGCGACAACCGACTCGAAAGATTGCCAGTTCTGCGATTACAACACCGTGTGCCAAGATACAGATTGGGTAGCTGCCGAGTCGATCCGCATGTCGTTAGAAAGTCGCAACGAAGAGTCGCTTGGTCTATGGAGGAAGCTGCGAGAAGGTTGAGGTTGGTTGGTTTTAGGGCCGAAGGCCCGGCACATCCTCTGCCGGTGTCGAAGGCACCGGATATGAAAATTCCCAGAAGTTAGGCCCAAAGGGCCGATACAACATATTGGTGTAATATTGATGTATCGCCACCTTCGGGGCTCAAAACCGGTCGGCCCTTAAACCGAGGCTTGTCAGCGCTTGTCAGCCCCGGCAGAGGATGTGTCGGCACTTCGTGCCTAAAAAATACAACGTGGAAACTCATTAATCAAAGCACTGCACCACTATGTCCGAATCCCAAGACGATAACACTCGTCGCCGCATCGAAAGCGAACTGAACAAGAACTTCATTGTTGAAGCCGCGGCGGGTACGGGGAAGACAACCAGCTTGGTGAATCGCATGGTTGCCTTGATCGAGACGGGGACATGCCGCATTGACGAACTGGCCGCTGTGACGTTCACGCGAAAGGCGGCGGCTGAGCTCAAGGAACGATTTCAAGCTGCGCTCCACTCGAGGGCGAAAGCAATCGAAGCTAGTGAAGTCGAGTCCGGCAATCGCTTGAGATTGGCCTCCGACAAAGTCAATCTTGCCTTTGTAGGCACGATCCACAGCTTTTGTGCGGCCTTGTTGCGTGAACGTCCTATCGAGTTCAACGTCGATCCAACGTTTCGCGAGCTGGATGAGAAAGAGGACGGCTTGTTGCGTGAGCAAGCTTGGCAGGAGAACATCGCGGACTTGATCGCATCGAAAGATCCGCTTCTGGATCAACTGCGAGACTTGAAGATCGATCGGGCACAGCTCAAGAACTGCTTTTCCAGGTTTATAGAACATCGCGATATCGACCATTGGCCGACTAATCTCCCCGGCGATATCAACGTTGAAAAGCTGCAGCGGGCCACCAAGGATTACATCCGCGACATAAAGGAACTACTCAAGACCTTTCCGAAGGAGTTGGACGATCTGGTGAATCGCTACTGGGAGATTGCCCGAGCGTCTCAACGTGGCTTTCGCACCTTAGGAGACTTCTTCAGTTTGCTGGAGCGATTCGCCTCCAAGAAGAAGGTAACACAATACAAATGGGCTGCGGTTCCCGGAGGCAGCAAAGAACTCAGCAAAGATCATGCTTCACGTTGGGAGGAGTTCCGAACGACGATCGCGGAGCCGGGCATGACTTACTGGACACGCTATCGCTACAAGTTTGTCGTTGAGTTTCTGCGTCGAGCAGTCAGCGTGTATGAGCGTCTCAAGCAGATCAACGGCGGGTTGGACTTTCAAGATCTATTGCTCAAGGTCGCTACAGGCCTCAAGAACTCTCCACAGCTTAGAACATACTTCCAGAGCAAGTATCGTAATGTGCTGGTCGATGAATTTCAGGATACCGATCCGCTGCAAGCGCAGATGATGTTCTATCTAACCTCGGCGGATACATCGCAATGCGACTGGACGCAGTGCGTGCCGAAAACGGGTAGTCTATTCTTGGTGGGAGATCCCAAGCAATCGATCTATCGCTTTCGACGCGGTGACATCCTCATCTACAATCAAGTCAAAGAGATCATCTGTCGTAATGGTGGCGAAGTCTTGCCCTTAGTCAAGAACTTCCGATCGCGAACTGAACTTCGTGAGTGGAACAACACCGTCTATCGTGAAAAGTTTGGGAGTCAGACGACAGCCTACTCGCCAGCCGCAGAGGACATGGTGCAAGGCCGCGAAGACGATAAGTTGTCTGAGTCGATCGCCAAGCCCTTCTGCGGAACGTACCGACTGGAGATACCCGCCGATCTGCTTGTCGCCGAAGCTCGCGACTTTGAAGCCGAGGCCATTGCGAAGTTCATTCGCCATGCGATCGACTCGGGGCTTGAAGTTCCTCGCACTGTGAAAGAGCTAGCGAGTGGCTCGACGACGCAAGTCCAACCGCGTGATTTCCTGATCATTCCGTGGGGCAAGAAAGGAATGAATGCCTACACCGAAGCCTTGGAGCGATATGGCGTGCCCTATCAAGTCTCGGGAGGCAATCCACTGGCCAGCAACCCACAACTAGCGACGCTCATCGATTGTCTGCGAGCGATTGAAGATCCGACGAATCCAGTTCACTATCTGAGTGTGTTGCGGAACTTCTTTGGCTTCAGCGATCGCGAACTCTACTTGCTCAAGCAGGCCGATGGAAGCTTCAACTACAACCATCCCATTCCAGAAGCTCTTGCTTCCGAAGCTCTTCAATCAGACTTAGGCGATCGCTTCCAAGCAGTTGCCTATCGATTTCAGAAGTACGCCAACTGGATGCGTTCACTTTCTTACGCCACTGCCGTCTTGCAGATCGCGACCGATCTAGGGTTGGTTTCAGCAGCGGCCTCAACCGACGAAGGGAACATGCAAGCAGGAGGCTTGCTGAAGGTTATCGAATGGTTGCGAAGTCAGAGTCTCGATTTTGACAGCGCCCGAGATTTGATCGAGTTCCTCGACGAGGTCCTCACCAGCGAAGATGTCGAAGCCTGTCCAGCTTTGCCACCCACGGGCAACGTAGTGCGGCTGATGAATCTGCATAAGGCCAAGGGCTTGGAAGCTCCGATTGTATTCTTGGCCGATACTTCGCGTCGTTATCGAGGCAAACCAGTCTGTCACATCGATCGCAGTTCGGGGACACCCTCGGGCTTCATGGGAATCTCTGCCGACAAGAAAGTGAATGATAAAGTCACCATAACGAAGGAGGTTGCGACTCCCGAGAATTGGGCTGCGCTTCAGGACGAAGAGCAACGGTTTATCGACGCCGAGCACGATCGGTTGCTTTACGTAGCCACAACACGAGCGGCCTGCGCGAACATCATTAGCGTTGGCAAAGAGGGCTCGAATTGGACAGACCTTCATTCGTACCTTGACAATGCTCCTGCACTGACGATTCCCGAGGATTCGAAAGTCTCAACAGCCGCTGAGTCAAGAGAAGCGGAGTTAGGCCAAGCTGTTTTAGAGAAAACTGCTTTAGAAAAAGCTCAGCTCAGCAACATCGCCCTCGCATCCCCTGACAGTATTCAAGCGAAGTGGGACGCTTCGCTAATACCAAGTTACAGTGTGACGAGTGCAAAGAAGCTTGGGCTCAAGGGCAGCTCGCGCGTCGACCGCGACGGCTCGGGCGAGTATGGGCACGAGTGGGGAACTGCCGTGCATGAGCTGCTGGAGGTCTGCCACAAAACTCCGACTGCCGAACTTCTTCCCACTGCAACGCGACTTGCTCGCGAATATAACATCCGCACGGAACGAATCCCTGAGCTGATCGCTACCGTTGAGTCCGTCTTGGCCTCGGACATTTGGAAACGAGCACAAGCTGCCAAGCGATGCTACAGCGAGCTACCCTTTGAGACCACTGAACTCGACCAAGACGGCCAGCCATTACTCATCCGCGGCGTCATCGACTTAATCTTCGAAGAGCCCGACGGATGGATCATTGTCGACTACAAGACCGACGACATCCAAGCCACTCAACTTTCCGCCGTTCTCGAAGAGTACCGCGGCCAACTCATTCAATACTCCCGCATCTGGACCGCCATCACCTCCCTCCCCATAAAATCCACCGGCCTCTACTTCACTCGCTTGAATCAGTACGTTAGCGCTTCATGAAGTTTTGTAGTTGCGTTTTTAGGTTTTAGTGGCGAAGCCCTGTTCGTCTACCTAGCCCAGCCTGCAGATTTTGAAGTTGCGCGTTTTCTGGGATTTCGGGCCGAAGGCCCAGCGATTTACCTAGCCCAGTCCAACGGACTGGGTGATCAAGCATAAGAAGGTTAAGGGCCAACGGCCCGTCGGTTTGCACGCAAACCGGCGGCCGTTGGCCCCTTGTTTTTCAAATAGCGCAACTTCAAAACCTGCAGACTCTACAAGTTTCGCAACTCGAATTTGCTGTACTCATTCATCTGCTCATATTCTCTTGGCTATTCAGCTCATGCTTGCCTTACAACGCAGGATCAAGTCGACGTCTATTTTCTTCGCGGGCTTTGCGTCTTCGCGTGAGTAGTGCGAGCGTAGGTTTTGAATTTGGGCTTTTAGGTTTTAGGGGCGAAGCCCTGTTCGTTTACCTAGCCCAGCCTGTAGGGCTGGGTACTTACATCGAGAGAAAAACCAAGTGCCAACGGCCCGCCGGTTTGCGTGCAAACCGGCGGGCCGTTGGCACTTAACCTACTCAAGCTTCATCCACCCAGCCCGATGGACTGGGCTAGGTAAATTGCTGGGCCTTCGGCCCGAAATCCCAGAAAAACGAAGTTCCAAAAAGCCTGTGTAGTACGGCAGAAATCCCGTTGGAAACGGGATCTTCCTTCGTGGGTAGTTCGTACCAGTAAGCATTACCGACCTTCTTAGACTTGATTTCACCCGACTCGCGTTTGTGGGCCAGGTCGCAGGTGGAGAGCTTCAAGGCCTTGCGAGCTTCGGCGCTGCGAACCCACTTTGATTTCGGTTCTCCCTCAGTCGGTCCATTCGTCTTCGAAGGCTGCTTATCGTTTGTTTCGTTGATACGTGGCACGACGAACTCCTCCCAGAAGCTCTTGCGACCGATGCGTGACCGATCAACATTACTCAGAGCGATCCACTGCTCGGATCTCAATTTGCTTTCCGCAACGTCGAAGCCTTGATAGTCATCCGCGACGAACAGCCATTTGTGGTGATAGATATACGGATCAGAGGGCGTCGTTCGACGTTGTACCTGCCCTGACGCGTTAACAACCACGATAGCAGTGATCGCCGGTTCATGCTCGACGTCAAACCCCGGACAGTGGATAAAGGAAACCGAGTCATTTCGCTGGTTGAGCTTAACGACGCTGTACTCATAGTGCTCAGGCAGATGACGTTTAGCCCATTCGACCGTTTGACCCAATCGATCTTCATAGTCACGATGGACGTAAACAGCGTAGCCGATTTCCTTTACCGACTCCCGCATCTGCCCCGCCATCACCTCCCACCGTAAAGCCCAATGAAGCCTATGTCGCTCCAGTGAATCAGTACGTAAGCGTTGGAGTAATGCGCGATTCACCTTGACGCTGTCTAATTGCGACGGTTAGTTGACCAAATCAACAAATTCCCACATGAACCGAATGTCAGTGGCAATTTCTGGGTCAAGAAGTATTGCTTTGAAGTCTGGATTGAGCGGCTGAAGTTCGATTGTGTCGTGTTGCCAGCCGTCTTCGGTTGATGACTTCGTTGAGTGATAGCGCTTGACGGTGTAACGACCACCGTCGACGGGGTCAATGTGCGTGTTGAGCTGAACTAGTACAAGTTTGTTTTGTCGTGACCCAGCAGCTATCGGCTTGAACAGGCACCACGAGCCGCTTGGGATCTTGGGCTCCATTGACCGGCCAACGACCTGAGCGACAAACATTCCACGGGTCAATTGCTTGTTGCGAATCTGTGTCCAGCCCACCTCCTCCGGAACGCCTTCTTCGCCCCATGATCCCGCCGCTGCAACTAAGTCGTAAACTGGAACGTGAGTTTTGTACTTTGCTGATTCCTTTACTGTCGTGGAAATCTTCAGGTGCTGAGTCGGCTTGATGCTTTCATTTGCTCGCATGCTTGAAGTCGCATTAGACGGTAGTTTGCTGGGTGCGATATACCATTGGTCACTCTGTTTCCAAAACTTGACACGAAAGTCTGTCCCAGGCACGCCAGCATCTGGACCAAACCAGTGTCGTAACAACTCCGGAAATTGGTTGCCTTTGCTGCCTATAGGACAACCAACATTGCACGCAACCTTTACAAACTTGAGCTCCCACTCGGCGCCATCAGGTAGCAAAACACTGGTCGGTCCAATAGGTCTGCCTGGAGCCCGAGATGAATCCGGCAGGAATAGCATAGGTCGACCGTTAGCGTGAGATACCTTGCCCTCAAAGACGAGTTCTCCGTCGATAGTTTTTTCGATAAGACCGCGAGACTTGGCGTAAGCTGCTAACCGCCAATCAACTAGTTCTGTAGTCATTGATTCCAGCGAATCTTGCAGTTCAATTGGACATTCTATCATCGACTCGAGTTGCTCTCCGCTTCGACGAAACCAACGATGTCCATTCTGTTGATCCGTCCAGCGTTCGATCGGCCACTTCGTCCACCAATTGGCCCACTCCTCGTCGGAGGCGTTTTGGTGATCTAGTTCGTGCCTGCCTTCGAACAGGTCCGCTTTTAGAATTGGATGCCTCATCAACGTACTACGACAGTGCTTCGAAAATACTGATAGGTCCACATGGCCAAACAGTTGCTGCTGATCCAATAGGACTCGCAACACGATCATCTTGTAAGACTTGTTGAGGTTGGTTGTCTGGACGGTTTTGAGCCACTGACCGAATTGATTCAACGCATTCTTCTCAGTACTTGATAGGTCCCCCTGTTTTTCTACGAAGTCAAACCATGAGCCGTCTGTTTGGCAGATTACGTTTGGTAAGAATCCTCGCGCGAAGAGTTCGGAGGGCGACGGTCGACGGCCAAGCTCGTCTCGCATAGCTTTATAGGCTTCGATGCCAGCCTTTGAGCCACTAGGGATGAACTGTTTAAGTAGGTCTCGAGCCGCTAGCTCAATATCAAGCAAGCATCCCGGAGGTAACTCCGGAACTTGGCCATCGAGAACCATCTTGAGGTTATTCCAGTTCGGATTTTTACCGGTAAGTGACAGAAGGTGCAGTATTCGCTGTGCGAAAATGCGGTGATTGCCGACAAAGTCAATTACTAATAATCTCGACTTGCCGTTAGCAGCTCGTAATCCGCGGCCGAGCTGTTGCAGAAAGATAACCTTTGATTCAGTTGGCCTTAGGAAGATAACGCTGTCTACGGTCGGAATGTCCAGCCCTTCGTTGAACATATCCACGACGCACAGTGTTCGAATCGCTCCAGTGCGGAGGTCCTCCAGCGACTGTCCACAACTATCACTTTCAGCGCCGGAAAAGACCGCTGAAGAAGTTATACCATTGCTCCGCAGCCAATTGCGTGTAAATATTGCATGGCGACGGGATACGCAGAAGACGATAGTTCGGTCGGCAGGATGATTGCGCATCGCCTCCAACAGTCGCTGCATACGTTGGCTATCCTCAACTCGCTTCTCCAGTTCTTCAAGCTCAAAGCGACCGTTTCTCCAAGGTATCTGTCGAAAGTCGACAGTATCTTTCAGGCCGATGTAGTGGAATGGTACTAACGATTCTTCATGAATTCCGTCTCCAATTGAAGCATAGTGAGCGAGGTTGTCATCAAAGATACTG
>CAYWNG010000065.1:0-17522 GCA_964458685.1 uncultured Pirellulaceae bacterium | reverse complement strand
GAAAACCGGACGCTAACGCGGTTCCGGCTAGTATTCTCAGCGGGACTTTTCTAATGCGGGTCCGGCAGAGTGCGGACGACTCGAAAGCCGTTCGAGAGATACTCTTGGTTAGGCTGTGCCGTACCAATGTGATTGACGTGAAGATAGAACACTCGCCCTGCGGTAGCTCCACCGCGAATTGCCCGCTCGACGCGATTGGTCCCGTTAAGATCGTTGCACCACTCCGAAACATTCGCCAAAACATCGAACAGTCCGAACTCGTTTGGTCGCAGTTGTCCGATTGGTTTTGAGCGGACGGTCTTTTGGTCGGAGTACATGACTTTCAGTTGAGGCCGGTACTTTGCTGAAAATGCAAATTGATTTGCGGAACACCATTCATAACGTTCCACTAGGTCATCATCGGTACCATAGGGACGGTCCGTTGTAGTGCCAGCTCGCGCTGCAAACTCCCACTCCGATTCTTGTGGGAGTCGATAACCCAAGCCTTTCAAATCTTCTTCGCTTGGCTGCCAAGTGGAAAGAACAGAACTGTCCTTGGGATAAAAGGGCTCGAATCCTTCTTGCTCAGAAAGCCAGTTGCAATACGCGATCGCATCACCCCATTTCACGATGCTGGCGGGACAATCTTCGGCAGGGCTGTAATTGCTATCGAAGTAGCGCCCCGGCGAAAAGCGTCGAAACTGTTCGACCGTGACCTCATGCGCTGAAACAAGTAGATCTCGAGAAATGCCTCCCAGCAATCCCACCGGAACCTTCACCATCAGGTCACCCGAAGCAGTAATCATCCATTGTTTCGCGTCGACTGGACCCACACGGTTCTGCTCGTCAGTACTCTTAGCGAGGGAGTTGATCGTGGCTAAATCGTTCCATTGGGTTAAGCACCATTTGGCCGAGGAGTGAACGCCACGGTCGGGATGTTCGCGATAAAGTTTGGCGACTTGCAGTTTAGTCTCGTCGGTCAGTTTCTGACGGTCTGAGTCAATCTCACCCAAGACCTGCAAGAGAGCGGCAAGAATGCCTGGATCAGTTTCACGAGATAACTGTTGCTGAAGACTCTGGACAGGAACGCCTAGTTCGATAGCCAGTTGAATCGCCTGCGAACGACTGGTCATATCGCTCGACCGTTCAAAGACAGACCAAGCTTGTTCATTGCCGCGTCCCGAAGCCAACAACAAGGTTGCCGCCATGGCTCGACGCAGCGATGCTCTTGTCCTTTGCTCTACAGTTGCATTGGAATCGCCATTCATCGGACTCTTATTCAGTTCCGACTGCAACGCTTCGATGCTCAAACGATCATGCGCCGGAACTAAGTAAGGACGCTGCCACGCAGATGCATGTAAGCAAAGATCGGTTTGTCGAAGACTATCGTCGCGCAGGAAGTCTCGAAGCAAGGAGATTGCCGAGAACGAAAGACTATCATTCTCTGATTCCCCAATCGTGCCCGCAAGCGAATCAATTAGATAGCGAGAAACTGGCTTGAACGAATCTATGATCGTGTTGTATTGATCGGGATGATAAGCGGCTGATCGAACAACAATCTTCGTCGCAGTTTCGCCATATTTGTTCCAGCGATTCGATTCGTTATCATCGGTCCCTTTCGGTGAATCTTTGGCTTGACGATCCATCGACGAAAGAGGCTGCGGGTCTAGGCTTGCCAGCAACACTAGCGCCCGAATTTGTGACTCGTTAGCGAAGACTTGCTGATCAGGTGTTTCGGAAGCGAACTCAGCCTCAGCGAGTTCGACGATCTTCCAACATTCGTCTACCAATTCCGCCGCGTATGGTTTGAGGGCTTGGCAAGCTAAAGGAACTTCCTCAAGCGCAGCATGATTTAGAGCAAAGTTAAGCACAGCGCGACTGTGTTCGGAATGCTGCTTCACTAAACCAAGCTGGAATAGAAACGCTTCTCGCGACTGCCCCGATGATTGCGACAATGCCTCGGCAAGTTGGGCTTGGCCTTGTGGGCCATAGGTTTCAATTTGGTCGAGCATCCGCTGAACTTGCGACGTTTCGGCGACTTGCAATTGACCGACCAATGCGCGGAGGTTGAGCCTATGTAGCGTTGATTGAGCTATCCATAGTCCAACTACCAGCAGTACCGCGGCGATGCCTATCTGAACGAAAGATAAGCGATCCCGCGCTCGCAACATTTCGTTTTCAATGGAACTCAACCTTCGCCGTCGCACTAGCAGTAGCGATTGCAACCACTCCCACAAGCTTGGTAGGAAGCGTCTTTGACGATGATGAACCCAATGCTCGGCCTGCCTAGCGATAGCTTGTTCCACACGACCTTGCCATGTGCGCTTTTGCTGTGACGAAAGCCAATCGCGAATGGATGGCACGAGAAAGTCATGAGATAGCTGATAGGTCACCGGCTCGTTGCAAATCGTACTGGATTCTGATTTTGAGCGATCGTATGTATCGGTGGCCGTGATCAGCTTGAGTTCAGACTCAAGGATTGCAAGCAGGTTATCAAAAGTTGTTCGGTCGGAATAACCGCTTGAATCTCGAATCTCATCTAGCGTTCTTCGACAGGCCTTAATGTCGGTACCCGCTTTGGGAAGCATCGATTTGAGGACCGACTTAGCGGCCTGTTCGTGGACACGTTGATTGGCTGGCGCGTAAGTGGCGGAGAAGGCTTCGTTGAGAAATTGCGATCCAACTCCCACTGCTCCTCCGAGTCGATGGAGAGTGCCAATCGTCCACTCCCGCGATTTAACCATCTCTGCAAACAGCGAAAGTTGAACTGGTATGACTTTGTTATCAACAGTTAGGCTCTGAATTGCCCCATCGACAAATCGCTCTTGATCGCGAGACAGCGACACGGACTTTCCGGGAAGAGCACCGTAGCCTCGGCCAAATTCAATCAACACTTTTCTTGCATGGCGTTGATCAAAAAGATCCACCATGACGGCATTGCGACCAAGTTGTAGTGGCGTTTCAGCGGCTTTCATGAATCGACTCAAGGCCAGCCAAAAGTCGTCGCGAATGAGCAGCAGACATTGAACTCTTCTTCCGTCGCATTGTCGCACCGCTTGAAGAAGTTCAGTTTCAAGAGGATCTGTGTTTCCATGCAGCCACTGTTCGAACTGATCAATAATGATCAGAAGCTTTTGATCCTTGGGCAAACCGCCACCTCGACGAATCTCCATCACAGCGTCGGGAAGAGTTTGATTGGGCGTCAAATCGCAAAAGCGTTCGATCTGTTGAAGAAGCTGTCGTTCAGTTAAGTCTGGTGTGGCTTCGACAATGACGGTCGTAACCTTGGGGCTCAGTAAAGGAATCAATCCCGCGCGAACCAGCGAGGACTTGCCGCATCCGGTTGGTCCAGAAATCACGCCCACGCGATTCCAGTCGCCCACATAATCCGGGGTGGATATCCATGAGAGCCAATGCGAAATCGATTCAGGAATGCCATCGCGATCGCGTGTTCCCGGCATCAAGTTCAAAAAGAAATACGCGTCTTTACGCGAGAACGCTCGCAGTCCTCGGGGAATAACGATGATCTCTGTGGAGGGCGAATCCAGTTTGGTATCGATCACCAGTTGCTGCGTCGATGGAATGACCTGCGAGCTTGCATCGTTACTCAAGAAATTTGCGTTGATGCTTTCCAGGTTATTCCAACCGCGTAGATCTTTGGCGAGTCCCAGCATGTCGGGATAGCGATCGCTGGCAAGTCGTGAAAGCAGCTTCATGCAGATACGACTCAGCTCGGCGGGCACCTCGGGTTTCAACTGCGATGGAGGTATCGGATCGGATACCAAAATCTTTCGCATCAGGTCAGATGAGTTACCGCCTTTGAATGGCCGCTCTCCGGTAAGTAGTTCGTAAAAGACGATGCCCAAGCTGAACTGATCGCTACGACCATCAATGCGATGCCCCTCACGACGAATCTGTTCTGGACTCATGTAACCGGGAGTGCCCAGCAGTTCATCTTTGCGAACTTTATCTACGGGGCCGCCCGTCTCCGCCAAAGCTAAACCAAAGTCGGCTACAAAGATCCGTCCGTCGTTGCCGACGAGAAGATTGGCTGGCTTGATATCGCGATGGACGACTCGAGCCATATGAACGTTGTGCAATGCCTCGGCAACCGTAATGACGAACTTGGCTGCCTCGAGCGGTTCGAATCTTCTGGAGCTTAGGATCTGAGCTAGGTCTTGTCCATCGACATACTTTGAGACTACGAAGCAGCGTCCATCGGCTAAGATCCCGAAATCGTAAACCGGAACGATGTTGGGATGATCCAGCTTGGCAAGTGTCCTTGCTTCAAGGAGGTAAGTACGCTTGGCCGAGTCGCTGTGCATGCGGTGTTCATGCGGAAGCTTGATCGCTACCAATCGATCCAGTTCCACATCGGTAGCAAGGTAAACCGTTCCAAATCCGCCTCGCCCCAGTCGTCGCTGAATCTGATACCGGCCAATGTATAAGCCCAAAGGTTCGGCTGGCGGATGCGTCTGTGTTTCCATTTCCTCGCGCGCTACCAACACTGGAGTTTGGTCACGCGGTCCTTCGCTAAGCGACTGGCTCTCGGACTGTTGCGAACGAGATTGCTGTGGGGACAAGCAGTCCATGATCAGCAATACCGACCAGATGTCGCGAATCTCTTCTTGCACGTTTGGAAAGCGATTTAGGTAATCATCCAACTGTGGAAGTTCGCCTCGCTCCTGTTGCGCTTGCACCTGCTGAATCACCTGATCAATCTGATCGTTGGTGATGTTCGGATCGTTCGAGTTCTGATCCATGGGAAGGTTGTTCATGTTGCAGGAGCCAGAAGGTTGGCCGGGGAATCGAGGCGGGCTGATGGGCCGGAGGACTAACAGTCTAGCAGAGCTTTCGCAACTCGAAGCATTAGTTTTGAAGTTGCGCATTTCGGATTTAAGACCGAAGGCCTGACACAACCTCTGCCGGTGTCGAAGGCACCGGAACATGAGAATTCCGAGGTTTAAGGCCCGAAGGGTCGACACACTACATTGATGTATCGCCACCTTCGGGGCTCAATACTGGGCGGGCTCGAAACCGGGGCTTGTCAGCGCTTGTCAGCCCCGGCATAGGATATGTCGGCACTTCGTGCCTAAAAGCGCGCCTTCAAAACTAACGCAACGGGTTGGGAAAAGACAGTCCCTCGCTAACGCAGCGGGTTGGGACAGTCGACAAGGCCGGAGTTATTGGAAAATGTTGGTGCTTGCGGGCCTCGCAAACTGGCAATTGGCAGTTTTGGGGGAATCAGATTGCTTGCTAGGTTGACAAATTCCGATGCTTCAACCGAGTGGATTGATTGCTTGGAGTGTTACAATAGACCGTTGCTTCATTTCCAAGCAGGACCAGAACGCCGATACGAACTTTGTCGTCTTTGCGTAGGCTGATGGAAACAGGAACTGGTTCTAATGTATGGCTTAGGTAAGGTCGAGGATTGCATGTTTCGTACAGTAGTCGCAATCGCGTTAGCGATCGGTCTGGTTCAAGCAACTGCCAACCGGTCTCAAGCAGAAGATCTTGACATATCGGCGTTGCAGCAGCAAATCTACAAAGTCGTCGAGAAGACGGCTCCAGCCATCGTCGAAATCACGCGACGCAATTCGGTCTTTAGCGGCGTGATTGTCAGTCCCCAAGGTCACATTCTCACGGCTGGGCACACGGTGGAGCCGGGGCAAAATTGTAGTATCGTCCTTCCCGATGGTCGTCGACTTCGCGGTCGCAGCCTCGGGTGCTGCGAGCAGATGCGCGGAGATCAAATCGATTGCGGCTTAATCGTCGTCGAAGGAGCGAACAATTTGCCGTTCGTAGAGATCGGCTCCTCTGCCAGCTTGCAATCCAATCATCCTTGCTTGAGCATCAGTTATCCAGGCGGCCAGCGCAATCGCCGCGAGCCGATGGTTCGCTTTGGCTACGTCAACGGTACGGCTCGACCTGGACGCATGATTCGTTCTACTGCGCTCATGGAACCAGGCGACTCAGGCGGTCCGCTGATCGATCTGGAAGGGCGAGTCATTGGGATTCACTCGCGAATCACTCCATCGATCTCAGAGAACTTCGACGTACCCATCGATACCTTTAAAGAGTTCTGGGATCAACTGAATGTTCCAGCACGGTTCTACACCCAGAACCTTAAGCCGCTACCAAAACTTGGCTTCACTGGCGAAGACTATCCAGAGAAAAATGGCATCAAGATTATTAGCGTCGCCGACGGCTCAATAGCCAAGAGCTTGGGAATTCAGCCAGAGGATTTTCTCGTCAAAGTTCACGATAAAGACATTCAACGATTGAATGATTTGCAAAACGTTCTTCAGAATATCGTCCGCGATAAGGTTGAAGAGGTGAGCGTCGTTGTGCGACGAGGCGACGCGACTTTAGACCTTAAGTTCTCAGCCTCCAGGTTGATAACGCCCAAAGCAACTCGTATTCCAGGGATCGACAATGCTCCAGCAAGTCAAGTAAAGCCCATGCCGCAGCTAGCCAAACTTCCTTCAGTGGTAGAAAGTTTGGAGAGCAAGTTGGATGATAGCTGCTGTATCATTACCAGTAGTCTGTTCGGAAAGAACTTCGATTCGATGGGAACGATGATCGCGGAAAGCCCGTGGATTGTCAGTAAAAATTCCATGATGGGAAGCGATCCATCGATCGTCAGCGGCGGCAAAAAATTGAGTCTAACCATCGCGGCTCGCGATGAAGCCAACGATCTGGTGCTACTGAAATCTCCCGAGCTGAATATCGCAGGCGTGACCTTACCAACCGAGTTTTCCGGGCCACCGCGTGGCAAATTCTTGCTTTCACCCGATCCATCCGGCAGCGGCTTAACCAGCGTGGTTAGCTCTACCAACTTCCAGTCGCAACGCGACTTCAGTCGTGGATACCTAGGAGTAGTGCTGGATGACTATCAAGAGGGCGGCGTCGTTCTGCGGGAAGTGAACGAGGGTGCCGCTCGTCGCGCAGGCTTGCAAATCGGCGATGTCATCCTGCAAGTTAACCAGCAGGCCATTCGAACTCGACCCGAGATACTGAACTTCTTAAGGACAGTCGATCCAAACACCAACATCCGCGCCAAAGTTAAACGTGAGACGACCGAATTCGAAGCGGAGATCACCTTGGGTGCGCCGCCTTCGGATTCAAACCACGCTGCTGATATGATGGAAAAGAGTTTACGACGCGATGGTTTTGCAACGGTCTTCTCGCACGACGCGTTAGTGGAACCCAACGAGTGCGGTGGCCCTGTCTTTGACTGGGATGGCAAATTCGTTGGGATCAACATTGCTAGGCACAGTCGTGTCAGGACTTTTGTGGTTCCCGCCCAGCAGATTAGAAAGCTGATTGACAGCCAGCCCAAAAGTTCGACTCCTTAGTGTCGAACTTGAGATTGGGATCGGGAAAGCTCTGATTCGGAGGCGTTTTCATAACCCGATGCGTTAGCTAACGCTTCGGGTTGAGATCAAATACAAATAGCCGTAACTCGATGCGACAAAGAGGAGGAGCTATTAGGCTCGCCTCTCTGACGCTTCGAGTTACAGTTTTGGGTAGGGATGCTACAGGCATGCATCAAAATGGAACCTGAGTAGACGATCTCAGTTGAAGTCTAGATTACACGACCAAGCTGAAATCGCAGGTACCATTTTTGCTTGCGACGTTGTTGCCAAGGAGCATACGCTCCAGCTCGGCTCGGCGTCGTTTGCCTTCTTCAGCGCGTTGTTTGGCGGTTTCTGAATTCCAGCCCGCTTTGATCTTTTCGACGCGGGTGCGAATTGTATTGAGATCCAGAACGGTCTCAGTTTCCTTAACGGCTTCGTTGTGGTTAGCGGTTTTCATAGCTCTTCTGCCTCATGAGAAGGGGGATAATTGTGTTGCAATGTAGTTCGTTCCAAGTGGATCGGGATTGCAACATTTTTGCCGGATTCCTCGGCTTTGACGTTTAACACATTGTGCAAGCGTCGTGCCAAAACTCTCTTTCTGTGTGATGTTAGCTCAGTTGATCGAAATTTCCAGCGAATTTGCGGTTAAAAAATGGGTCGGTAACGTTTCTTACGATTCCGAAACGACCCGGATTCGTCAGAGATTGAAAAAATTTCAATCCGTATGACTTCTTTTCCATCAGTTGCGACAAATTGGCACAGCTCCAAAATTGGCACGGCTCAACGGCTGTCCCAGTTCGACGGCGACTGTCCGGTTCAAAAGCCGGTCACCTCTATCCTACGACTGCTGACAAGTCTCTGGTTCTCTTGGCGGCGGTTTTCGTCGTAGACTTCCGTCGGAACTGATTAGTCCAATTTTAAGGGACAATTTCAAACTCACTTTTCTTCGCTGTCTTAACAAGATTCGTCCAGTATCTGGCCAAGTTGCTAAGTTTGTCGCCTGAGCCTGCTAAGATTCAGGCTCCACAAAATTGCCCACCCAAAAATTGCCCACCCAAGAATTGCCCGCCCAAAATTTACCCGCTTAAAAATTACCCGCCCAATGTGCTCCCGAGTCTGGCCTAGACTCTGGTCCACCAACGTCGCAGCCTTTGCGATCGATTAAGGTCGTTTCGTAGCTGATCCCCGCCAGGTTCACGCCATTGACTACTTCGATGACTATCAAAAGATAGAATGAGAATGGCATTTCCTTCTGCGGGTGCAGGCGGGACGCCAGCGAACCTCACCAATGTGCAACTGAAATGAACTCACCAACACTAACTTGTCGCCCGACCGTCATCGGCTGGCTGATTGCAATACTTGCGATCGGTTCTGTCGGCGAGAGCGTACAGGCTTGGCAGGGCGAGTTGCCCAAGGAGGCTCGGTTGTCCAAGGAGGGTCGGGCGGGATACATCATCAAGGTTCCCATGCCCATCGTAGGGAATCGCGATGCCGAAGTCGGCCAGCAATTGCGACGATTGTCTGAAGCCGCCCGAAGCGGAAATCTTCAGCGGCCCATCGTTGTGTTGCAGTTCCAGTCGATTGCACCCTCGCAAGGGCCTACCGACGAACTGGGCAGTCGCGGAAGTCAATTTGAGCGATGCTTGGCGCTAGCTCGTCTGATCACCGATCGCGAGAATGCAAACCTGAGGATCGTCGCTTATCTCGCGGACACAGTCGAAGGTCACGCTGTTCTGCCCGCTCTGGCCTGCCAAGAGATTTATGCCAAGCCGGGTGTGCAGTTCGGACGAGCAGCCATCGATTCGGAAGCTGATGCCACCGTACTGGCAGCTTACCAAGACATGGTCTCGCGCGGGCGAACGAACATTCCGATGTCCGCCGTGACAGCGATGTTGACGCCCAACACAGAACTAGTCCGAGTCACCACGACGAATGCCGAGGGAACGCAGGTCGTTACGTTGGCCGAATCCATCCGACTAAAAGATGAAGGTCTGTTGAGCTCCACCGAAAAGGTCTGGAATGGCCAAGGGTTGGCTGTATTCACAGTTGAGAAGATGCGAAGTTGGTTGTGGATTAGTCCGACTTTGGAGAGCCCCCAAGAGCTAGCCGGAATGCTGGGAGTCGAAGGCGGATTGCGCACGGTGCAACAACTACCGCGAGAGTGGAAAGCGGCCAGCATTCGCATCGATGGCAAACTGGACCGGCAAAGAACGAATCAGATCATTCGAAGCATCAACGAATCGACTGAGTCCAAGGGAATGAACTTGTTGGTTTTCGTTTTTGAAAAAGCCGAGTGTGAATTCGAAGAAGCAACGCGACTGGCAAGCGCCATCGGTGATCTGCGAGAAAAGGTCTACACGGCTGGCTACGTCGAATCTTCACTGGCTGGACCAATCTGCCTAGTAGCTACCTCGTGCAACGAGACAGTGCTGATCGGAACGGCAACGTTGGGACCGGACTTAGATGGTCCGAAACTGCTTTCCGACGGAATCACCGAACAACGAGTGCTAAGTCATATCGCTTCGTTTAGCCAACGTCCGCTGCCATTGCTAATTACCTTGATTGACAAAGATGCTCAAGCAACGATCTACACGCATCAGGTGTCACAGAAGCGCGAGCTGTTTACACCGGGACAAGTGGCTAGGCAGGTAGACCGCGATAACTGGGTTCCCAAGAACACCGTAGCCGGCGGAGGCGAGATCAGTCAGGAAGTCTCGCTGCAGTTTGGACTGGTCAATGCAGTAGAGAACAGCACGGCAGTAGGCCTGAATCGGCTTGGCCTAGAGACGATTCCTGAAACGCTATCTGCGCCATGGTTGGATGCTTCGATCGAGCGAATCTTAGCGCAATCGTGGGTTCCGAGATTGCTGCTGACTATCGGCTTGATGGCGCTGATGATCGAACTTGGTAATCCTGGGATCAGCTTGGGAGGGTTGGTGGCTGGCCTATGTTTCTTGGGCTACTTTTGGATCGAAGGCTTGAATGGCAATGTTGAGTGGCTGGAAATTCTGCTCTTCATCGGAGGCTTGTTCGCGCTGGCGCTTGAGCTGTTCGTGCTTCCGGGGTTCGGCATCTTTGGGATCACTGGACTGTTTATGGTATTTATCTCGTTGGTATTGGCTGGGCAAACGTTTGTTTGGCCAGCAACATCGACCGAAGTAACGGTACTGGCTTCCAATTTGTTTTGGGTGGCGTTTCTAGGATTCGCTGCCATGGTAGGATTGTTGATGATGCACAAGAGGTTAGAGCAACTGCCAATGTTCAGTTGGCTATCGCTCAAGCCTGGAGGAATTGACGAGATCGAGGAGTTGGATGCTCGCGAGTCAGTCGTCAGTTACGACTATCTTGTTGGCAATGTTGGAACAACCAAGACTCGCTTGAATCCGTCCGGTAAAGCACAGTTTGGCGATGAGATAGTCTCCGTCGTGGGCTCGGGCGGTCTGATCAATGAAGGCACACCAGTTCAAGTAGTCGAGGTCCGTGGCAATCTCGTGATCGTGGAAGAGTATTCATGAAAGTTGGTCGCTTCTACGGTATCGATGTCCATGTGCATTGGACGTTCTGGCTATTGATCGCGATCTACTTAGTCGCCGTCGCGCGGTCTGGAGGATTGGCCGAAGGGCTGATCGCGGTGACCTTCATCCTCTCCGTTTTTCTATGTGTTCTGCTTCACGAGTACGGGCATGCGATAGCGGCTAGGCGTTTCGGCATTCGTACGTTGGATATCACTCTCATGCCGATCGGTGGGCTGGCGCGGCTGGAACGAATGCCAGACAAGCCGATGCAGGAGTTCTACGTAGCCATCGCTGGTCCACTGGTGAACGTCGCGATTGCAGCAGTTTTATTTCTAGTCAAAACGTTGGACTTGATTACCGCACCAGCCGCTCCGACGGTCGAGTTCGGCTCGAACTTTGTGGGGCAGTTAATGGTGGTCAATGTCGGACTAGTGCTCTTCAATATGCTGCCTGCCTTCCCCATGGATGGCGGACGTGTTCTGCGAAGCCTCTTAGCAATCAAGCTTGGTCAAATGCGGGCAACTTCGATCGCAGCGCGAGTGGGTCGATGGATGGCACTGGTCTTTGCGATATGGGCCATCTTTGTGGATTGGAACCCTATGTTGCTGCTCCTCGCTGGATTCATTTTCATCACAGGAACTATTGAGTTGTTTCAGGTCAAACTGCGGACTATGCAAGAACAGTCAAGCTTCAATGCCAGTTTTCAGCAGTCCTATCAATGGCGAACCCCAGAAAACCAGGGTTCGTCAGGTTCGCCGGGGCCATCGGGAAGCGGCGATGTCATCGACGCGATCGATTACAAGCAGATTCGCTAGTTTTTTTGTATGGACATGCTCCGAAACGGCCCTTTTGCGCAACTATAATATTCGCGAAGTCAAACGTAATGCTAACTTCAGCATGATTCGGTATAGCCAATTTCTTAGCCCAAGTCATTGAATTCCAGGAGTTGTTTCAATGTCGTTTTTCGCTCGATTTAATCCTGCGCTATCTGGTAGCGCGATCATTCTGTGCTTGGCCTCCTCTTTAGCCATGGCTCAAGAGTCACCGCAAGCGACCACGCTTTTCCAAGAAGAAACTAAGGCACAGGAAAAGCCTGCTCAGGAGAAAAAGGCGGACGAGAACAAGCCGCAAGAGAAGGACGCTGAAGACAAGAAAGCTAAAACTGACGAAAGCTCAACGAAGCAATCTTCCAGTAAAGACAAAGCCGACAAGAGTGCTGCACCTGCCAAAAAACAACTGCGCCAACTTTCACTCAGTGGTAACTACCAAGATCACCTCCAGCCTATGGGCTTTAATCCGACCGACCTGATACTGGGCGGAGCTCCTGGAAAATCCAAGTCCTTCTTTCGCCTCTGCGAATATCTCGAAGAGCTGGGCAAAGATGATCTAGTAACTCATGTGCTCTTTGATCTCTCGGATGACAGCCTTTCGTTCAATTCGGCTCAACTGGACGAACTGACTCGGCGCTTGTCGCTTCTCAAGTCCAAGGGCAAGAAGACGATCGCCTGGCTTGAAAACGCTGGCAACGAACACTTGGCGATTGCCTCGCAATGTGACGACGTTGTCATGGCCGATTTCGGTTCGATCGATATGCCTTCCTCGGCGATGGAAACCACTTTTTATCGCGATGCGATGGATCTGATTGGAGTTAAGGCTTCGGTAGTTCGCGCAGGTGACTTTAAGGGAGCCGTCGAGCCCTATCTCAATTCACAAATGAGCGATCACCTTCGCGACCACTATGTCAAAATGCTCGAGTCGATCAACGCAGCGCAGGTATCGCGAATTGCCAAGGGACGTGGTCTAACTCACGCTGCAGTCCGCGAACTCCAAAAGAAACGCATGATGCTACCCGCGGATGCTTTGGCTGCAGGGTTGGTCACTAAGTTGGCGCCCTATGGAGCCATGAAGAAGACCGTTCAAGAGATGGTAGGAAGCGAAATTGAATGGACAACTCCCAAGGCTAAGCCCAAGCGAGAGATGTCTTTCTTCGAACTGATGGGCAAGGTAATGGGCGGCGCTCCAGAGACTGCTACAAAGCTCAAGGACGACAGCATCGTCGTCATGCATCTTCAAGGCGCAATTGTCGACGGCAAGCAGCCCTCGGCTGGTTCGATCGTCTCGGGTCCAACAGTGAAGGTCATCGAAGAACTGGCCAAAGAAGACAAAGTCAAAGGCGTTGTTGTTCGCGTGAACTCGCCTGGTGGAAGTGCGACGGCCAGCGAAGCCATTCGACAGGCTCTAGCGGCATTGGCCAAGAAAAAGCCTGTGGTTTACTCGATGGGCGAGATGGCAGCTTCGGGCGGTTATTGGGTTACTTGTATCGGAGAACCAATCTATGCGGAACACGGAACAATCACCGGTTCGATTGGTGTGTTTTCCATGAAGCTTAGCTTGGGAACACTCATGCGACGCGTTGGTGTTCACATTGAATCGGTTGCTATCGATTCATCAGCAAGCATGAACGCCATGGACCGAGCATGGTCGGACGAAGAACAAGAGAACTTCCAAAAGTTCATCGACGAGATCTATCACCGATTTTTGACTCTTGCCAGCGAGTCGCGAAAGCTTCCTGTCGACAAAGTTAAGGGGCTGGCAGGCGGTCGAGTCTGGTCGGGCGAACAAGCCAAAGCGGCTGGCCTAGTCGACGAAATTGGTGGTGTCTACGACTGTATCGCTGTAGTAGCGAAGAAGGCTGGAGTCGAAAAGTACAAAGTCATTCATCGTCCTGAACCCACCGCGGGGTTGGGTTTGTTGTCGATGTTTGAAGAGCCAGATGACAGCCAAGTTCAAGCTCGATCCTCTTTGTCCGCAGTTGAAAGTGGACTGTTGCGAACTCTGGAAAGTCGTGGCTTCAAGACCGATGGTCTACGAGCTATCCTCCGCTCAGCAACTTCGGCTCAACGTGGTCTGCCAACAGTTTGGGCTTTGACGCCAGGCGAACTTCACGTCCGATAGTCGTTCAGAATTTCATAGGTTCAGCGCTAGCCGAAGTGTCGGCTAGCGCTGATCACAAGCAGAACTAAATGACTAGGATCAATTCTTCTACAAGTCAGGCAGTCCAACAAGATTCGCTTGGCTCGCATACGGATCACAACTCTACGCCAACATCTTCTTCTCTGGCGACCATACTGCAAATCGTCCTATTCATCGGTGCGGCATTTGCAGGAACGTGGATCTGGCGGGTATTCTCCCATTCGCCGGTACAAGCAATCATCATCGCTGTAGCGCATTTGCTGATTCCTGGAGTGTTTCTACTGGTGGGTATCGTCTTGATGCTGGTCGTCAATCGTAAGCAGCGTCCGAAGCTAACTGAGCTACTTACGACTTGGATCACAGAGCTGCTGGAGACGTGGAAAGTCGCGCTGTGGCAACTGCCTTTTCAATGGCGAAAGTACTCGGATTCCGATTCAACACACGACAGCCAAAAGCCGGTGATCATTTTTGTGCATGGCTTTTTCTGCAATCGTGGAATGTGGAACGCTTGGCATCGCGATCTAAAGAAACAGGGCGTTGGCTTTATCAGCGTCAATTTGCAACCTCTTTTTGGATCGATTGATCGTTACACAGAGATACTCGAGGCTGCGGTGAAGAGGGCCGAATCGATCTCGACTGTGAAGCCCATTTTTGTTTGCCATAGCATGGGCGGCTTGGCGGTCCGACGTTGGCTGGTCACGGACTGTAGCGCTCGCCAACGAGTTGAACGGATCGTCACTATCGGTTCACCGCATCATGGGACTCTGTTAGGGAAATTCTCAATCCTCTTGAGCAATACCAGACAGATGGGAATCAACAGTCCATGGCTTCGCGAACTGCGCCGCATGGAGTTGGAGCAACGCCCTGCGGAGACCTACGCAGGATTTGTCTGTTGGTACTCGAACACAGATAACGTTGTGATGCCCGCCGAGTCTGCGATGCTTCCCGGCGCTGACAACCGCATGATCCGCGGCATCGGACATTTGGCCTTGGCGTATCATCCAACTGTCAAAGTGCTAGAAGATAAAAACGCGGAGAGCTAAGCACAGAGAAAAAGATGTTTGCGTTGCGAAGAATACCGCAACCACTAACTACAGCATCAAAGGTATTTCTCCTCCACCATCGGGAACTCAATACCAAGGGACTAAAACGCAGAGACGCTGAGATCGCTGAGGGGCGTAGGAGCTGAGAAGTCCGCTGATAGTGAACCGCTTGTCCACTTTAGTGGTAGCTCTATAGCGGCGAGAAACGAATAACCGGCTTCTTCATTTGGCTTGCATCGACCCGCGACGAGTTTTGAATGCGAACTACGGCCTCGCCGCCACACACGAGTTCGCAACTTTACAAGCACCAGTCCTTTCCGCCAGTGTATGCTTACCTAGTATCGCAATTAGGAGTCAGTCTTCCTGTCGCTGCAGTAAGCTCGCTTCTATGTTTGCAAAAACCTTAAAATTTTTGCTAAGGAACACTTGCTGAGGTTTCGAGAGGCCTTTGTAGTAATCCTCGATGGTCGAATCGAGCGGTATTCTACCCAGTGCCTTGTTGAACTCTTCTAGTTGTTCTCTAGACAATGAGTTTTCGGCTGACAATGCTGCTGTCCCCTCCTCTTTCCGAGTCTCAGAAGTAGCGGGTAAGTTTGGTAACATGATTAGCCGCCTAGCCTTTCTGAAATTTTCAATTTGCTCTTTGGAAAGATCTAGATGTCGCACTACAACCAAAAGATTTCCGCTATCAAGAGGTCCCTTACGAATCAACAATCGGGATAACGACTTCAACCTATCTGGGGGAAGCAACTCCTCTATACCATCGGTAAGTGCTTCTTCAGCATTGTTCTCTGACTGAAAGAAATCACTTTCAGCTTTTTCCTGGTGTTTTTTTTGTAAATCTTTGCTTATGGTTTTTTCTAAATTCTTTCGTAGATGACTTAGTGAGCTCGTACGCAATTTCAACCTTTTTTCAAGTAGCTCGTTTACCGACTTTACCTGTTCCTTAGTCAACTTTATTTCGTCGGCGAAGGAATTGAAAACCCAACCAGATGCGTCGCCAAGCGAGTAAATTTCGCTTGAATATCTCGCCACATACTTGTCTTGTTCCAAAAAAGACTCTTGAAAATCTCGATGAATTGCTTCAATATGGGCAGGTAGTTTGCCGGGCGGCAAAATTTCGTTCTGTGCGGAAGCGCTTTGGATTAGTAACAACTGAGTGACTAGGGTTATTGCGGTCAACAGTCTCATTGGGCACCCATATTTTGAGAATTAGGTTTCGAATCCAGGGCACTTGGATATTAACGCAAATCCGATTTAGGGTAAATTCCAGCTTCCAGATCCAAATGGCTTAATCCGCGGCATCGGACATCTTGCCTTGGCCTACCATCCAGCTGACAAACTGCTTGAAGATCAAAACTCAGAGAGCTAACCGCAGAGAAAAAGACACTTCGCGCGGATCGCCGGTAGCGTGAGCAACCGAATCCCATAGCTCTAAACATCTTTTCGTTTGAGGTCACGCGAAAACGGGAGGGCGCCGCTCCTGCGAAGCCATTGTGTTCCGCCGCCTCGCCGTCTTACGTTCACAAGCAATGTTACGTTGCTTAGTATGCTAGCCTCGCCCTCCCTGTGCATCCTCTGCGTCCTCCGCGCCTCCGCGTTTTATTCCTTTACTCTTCCTCAAAGCCAAGTCTAAGATTTGACTCTAGTGTCCAGCAGATGGCGAGGTGAAGAGTCTTAGGACGCCGATGACGACGCCCAGAAGCGTGAAGGGACTTTGCGGCGTCGAAGGAAGTTGTGAAACCAATGGCGACACTCGAAGTCGTCCGTTTTCGATTTGGACTTGGCCAATGACGTTGACGCCAGTCTCTGCATACTGCGCGATCACCAATTGGCCAGCAAGCGGACTACCTTGTTTGCTCACCAGCAGTTGGTCTCCAGCCTTAATGCTGTACGAGCCCAGGTGATCATCTTTGACGTTCAAGAGGTAATGATCGGTGGTGTTAAACGCTTGTGCCAAGTTCAAGTGGCTCAAGGCGATAGATTGAAGCTGGACCATTCCGTTGGCGGTCGCACCAGAGACTTCCAGCGATAGGTCGGCTCGCAGGAGCGGTTCGGATAACTCAATGGCCCGGCTTTTGTTAGCCGATCGGCGAATGACTCCCTTCTTTTCCAGGGCTCGCAAATGGCACATGACGCCGTTGGGAGAACTTATTCCCATGTGCAGGCCGATTTCACGAACCGTAGGCCCGTAGCCACGGGCTACCATGCAGTCGCGTATAAAGTCGTAAACTGCTTGCTGCTGCTTGGTAAGTCGATTCATGAAGCTAACGGTGAGGTTGATGAGCACTGCCCAAAAGTATAGCGTAGACAGTTGTGCAGTATCAACCGGCGATAGCGAGAGTATCCCGGCCGGTTGGGCGTTCGAACTAGCCACGCGTTAGAGACTGTCCCGCTTAGGCCCGGGCGGTGGCCGTTCTGAACTAGCCGCAACGCGTTAGCGTCCGGTTTTGCCTGCATTCAAAAGCCGTTATTCCGCAGTTTTCGATCAGGCTAAATCTTGTTTTCGTCATCGACTAACTTCAAATCCGAAGGAACCGGAGCCTAACGGCTTGCGGCTGGTTTTCTAACCGGACAGTCTCTAACGCGGTTCCGGCTACAGAGGCGTCCGCCCGATAAGTGCTAGCGAGACTAGCCTTGTTGCATCAGAG
>CAYWNG010000064.1:10159-17654 GCA_964458685.1 uncultured Pirellulaceae bacterium | reverse complement strand
CCGACTAGGTCCGACTAGGTCCGACTAGGTCCGACTAGGTCCGACTAGGTCCGACCTATTCACGGAATGCATGCCAGAAATCCGGCTTTCTTGATCACCCATATGGATCGAAATGCCCTTCGCTTCTTGCCTCGCGTGCAAGCATTCCGCAATGCCACTCCATCCTGCACTTGGCGATCGAGAATAAAGCGGCAATTCTACCGCGATAGAACGAGGACTATCGCACTTTGCCGCAGATGATGCTGGCGTTGTGACCACCGAAGCCAAAGCTGTTGTTCATGGCCGTGTTGATGGTTCTTTGAACAGGCTTGAGTGGCGTGTAGTTTAGATCACAGTCTGGATCTGGATTTTCTAGATTGGCCGTTGGTGGAACGATGTCTCGCGCGACGGCAAGCAAGGTGAGGACCATCTCAATTCCACCGCTGGCACCCAACGCGTGACCCAGCGAGCTCTTGGTGCTAGAAATGCTGAGGTCGTAAGCGTGTTGACCGTAGACGGACTTGATCGCTTGCGTTTCTGCTTTGTCGCCAAGCGGTGTGCTGGTGCCGTGAGCGTTGATGTAGTCCATCATGGTCGGTTCAAGCTTGGCATCGCGAAGTGCGTTGGACATCGCTCGAGCCGCTCCGGTACCAGCCGGATCGGGCTGAGTGATGTGACCAGCGTCACCGCTTGCGCCATAGCCGAGGACTTCACCGTAGATCTTAGCTCCTCGAGCCTTGGCATGCTCAAGCTCTTCAAAGACCAAAATGCCTGCACCTTCGGAGAGCACAAAGCCATTGCGCTCTGAATCGAATGGTCGGCTCGCGCGATGCGGCTCGTCATTGCGATCCGCCAAGGCCTTCATGTTCTGAAATGCACTGAGTCCCATCGCTGTGATCGCTGCTTCGGTTCCGCCGGTGATAACAACGTCCGCGTCGTCGTATTGAATTGTCTTGAAAGCGTCGCCCATGGCATTGGTAGCGCTGGCACAGGCCGTGGCCACCGTGAAGTTCGGGCCTCGCAGTCCGTAGCGAATGGAAAGGTTGCCACCGGCTGCGTTGAGCATCAGCTTCGGAATGGTCAACGGGCTAACTCGGTCTGCGCCTTTGTGAAGCAGACGTTCGACTTGGATTTCGATCTCAGCCAAACCACCGATGCCCGAGCCCAGGATGACACCGCAACGAAACGCGTCTTCTTTGGAGAAGTCCAGTCCAGAGTCTTCGATGGCTTTGCCGCCGGCCCACATAGCAAACAGAGTGAAGCGGTCCAAGCGTTTGTGATCCTTGGGATCAACGTAGTTGCCTGGATCGAAACCCTGAACGTCGCCAGCGATCTTGACTTTGAAGGGTGTCGGATCGATTAGGCTCAGCAGGTGGACACCGCTGTTGCAAGCCATGACGTTATCCCACAGTTGTTCAACCTCATTTCCAAGTGAGGTAACAACACCCATGCCGGTAACAACAACTCGACGCTTCATCGCGAATAGCCCAAGAGATAAAATTCTCAACCAGTGACAAAACTGTGACGCCTGCCACAATTAAAAATAAACCCCAGCACCTGAATCACTCACAATCGCTACCCAGCCGAATCAAGCGACTCGACGGATAGTTTGAAAGTGCTGCAAGCTGGGGTAAAAATTAAACAAAAGCCAATAAGCCGATCACAGTCCGATTGACTGCGAAGGATCGAAGGCGTGACAAACGGCTTTGCCACGCGCCTAGCAAACTATGCTTCTTGTTGTGCTTGCTCGATAAATTCGATCGCTTGACCAACCTTCTGAATCTTCTCTGCGGAATCTTCAGGAATGCTGATGTTGAACTCTTCTTCCAGCTCCATCACCAGTTCGACTGTGTCGAGCGAATCAGCGCCCAAGTCGTTAACGAAGTGTGTATCTCGAGTGATCTTGTCCTTCTCAACACCTAATTGCTCTGCGACGATATCAATGACTCGTTGCTCAATGGTTGCCATTTAGTATTTGCTCCCAATCTTTCTTGGTTTTGTGGGCTTTGAGTTTGTGGGCGGTTTCATTGCCCAAAAGTTACTGGATTCTAACAAATTCAGTCAAGTCAGGTAGGTACTGGAGTCTGGGGAAAACAGAATGATTTTAAGGACTCGATCTGTTTGCCCTAGCAGGTCATACCCCCGTCAACGGTAATTACTTGGCCTGTGATGTAGCTGGCTGCTGGACTTGCCAGGAAGACAACGGTAGCTGCCACGTCGTCCGCCATGCCTAAACGGTTGGCAGGAATACGCTTTTTGACCTCTTTCAGCATCTCGTCACCCAGGGCTTGGGTCATGTCGCTTTCAATGAAGCCAGGGGCCACCGCGTTGACGGTGACCTTGCGTTTGCCCAGTTCACGAGCCAAGCTGCGAGTCAGGCCGATCATTCCAGCCTTGGAGGCTGAGTAGTTTGTTTGGCCAGCGTTGCCAATCAAGCCCGACACGCTGGACATATTGATGATCCGACCATAACGAGCCGACATCATGATCTTGGAGGCTTCGCGGCAGAACAAGAAGCAGCTAGTCAAATTGGTCTGAATGACGTCGTCCCATTGTTCGTCGGTCATGCGTGGGAGCAGCGTATCGCGAGTGATGCCCGCGTTGTTGACGATAATGTCTAGCTTGCCGTAGGTCTTTTCGACTGCATCAAATAGAGCAGCAACGCTTTCTCGCGAACCAACGTCGCAGGGATGTGCCACAGCTTTGCCGCCAGCAGCTTCAATTGCAGCTACGGTTTCAGCCAGCTTCTCAGCGCTTCGAGCCACGCACAGCACGGTCGCTCCGCATTCGCCAAGTCGAATGGCACAGGCCTTGCCTAGGCCTTGGGAAGCTCCCGTGACCATGGCTATTTGTCCGCTAAGATCGGTTGTAAGTCCTAGTTTTTCGCTCATCTGTTGCTCTTCTGAGGCTAAAGATCAGTCCCCGATATTCTCGCAGGCGACCTTACGATTGACTCGTTTTAAAGTGCCAGCCAACACGCGACCGGCGCCGATTTCGATGAATTGTTCTACGCCGCTGGCGATTAACTCTGTCAGACTCTTTTCCCAAAGCACAGGTGAAACGACCTGCTGAGGCAGTAGAGCGACAAAGTCCGCTGCTGAACTGTGAGGCTGAGCGTCTACGTTGGAGTAAACGGGAACGCGAGTTGCTTGGAAGGTGACTTTGGAAAGCGCCTCGACCAACTGTTCAACTGCTGACTGCATGATAGTCGTGTGAAATGCACCAGCTACTGGCAAGCGGATAGCTTTGATCGCTCCAGCGGCCGTGGAAAGTTCTTCGGCGCGAGCCAGTGCATCCAAGTGGCCGGAGATCGCGATGTTGCCGGGGCAGAGCAGGTTGGCCAACTGCACAAAGCTGCTTGGGCCTTGTGTTGCTTTTTGGCAAGCCTCGTCGAGCTGCTCAGTCGTCAAGCCAAGCACGCTACTCATGCCACTAGGCGTTGCATCGGCGGCAGCTTGCATTGCACGACCGCGTGCTTGAACCAAACGCACTCCATCAGCAAAGGTAATTCCGCCAGCGGCCGCAACGGCTGTGTATTCGCCAAGGCTTAGGCCAGCTACGGCTGAAACGGAAGACCAAAGCTCTGGCCGTAGAGCTTCCAGCTCTTTCAGCGCGGCGTAGCTGTGAACGAAGAGTGCTGGCTGGCTGTACTCGGTGCGATTGAGCTCTTCGGCAGGGCCTTCAAGGCACAGCTTCAATAGATCAAAGCCCAGGATTTCCGAAGCTTCGGCAAAGAGATTCTTAGCGTCTGCACTTCGTTGCGTCAGACCTTGGCCCATGCCAACGGTTTGAGCCCCTTGGCCGGGAAAAAGAAGAGCAGTACCCAATGTTCAAGACCCCCAGCACACAGCTTATCAACAAGTCGACCAAAATCCCTCACGAGGATCGAGGCTCAGAAATTAAAAGCAAGGACGGCGCTTATGCGGCGCCGTCCTTCCAGAATTGTTCTACGACAGTCGAATAGCTTACTGAGCTTGATCGCCCATCTCGACCACATTTCGACCCATGTAGTATCCACACTTGGGACATACAACGTGAGTCGGAACACAAGTGCTGCAGTTCGGGCAATAGCCGGTCTGCTTCTTCTTGACGTTGTGGTGTGATCGTCGCTTGCCCGACCGCGAATTGGAGTGTTTTCGCTTTGGTACGGCCATCTTACTAAATCCTCAAAAACTATTTTACAATCAGTACTGTTGCATGCCAAACAGCAGCCAATCCTACAGGGAGCCAATGGCTCAGACCTTGTAGAGATCGAAGGTTGCGGCGGAGATCGAACATTCGACGACGCCACTGTGCCCGTTTGTGGCCCAGGTTGGAGCCCCGTTAGGGTTTTGGAAAGTGCAGCAAAATAGAGGGAATCGAGCCAACTGTCAACCCAAAATGGACAATTGAATATCCGCTCCTGGGAGGGGTGTACGCTGTTTTGTCAACAGCGTTTCTCCGCACAGCCCGAAATGCCTAGGTAGGTTTCAACAACCCGCTCTGCATTGCTAGCGAGACAAACCACCAGTCTTGGGGCCGCCTTTGCGAGCTGTATGGGTTGTTCGGCACAAAAGAACGCATAATTCATTGTAAAGATTGGAATGCTATGGATTTTTTCTCAAGCTTCTGGCCCAATCTACGTGGACTCTCCTAAACTATGGAGAGGAACCCTCCCTGGCGCAGGATGCCGCGTTCGATCCAGCCTCAAATTTCCAGTTGGTTCTATGATGTTTCGACTTTTACTGCCTATCGCTTGGGCAATTACTGCCAGTATCGCTCCGGCGGCTAACTGTCCGTTTTGCACGGCGGTTTCCGCAACGCTCCGTCAGGAGATGGCTCAAACGGATGTAGTCGTGCTGGCCACCTACCTTTCTGCTGAATCGGAATCAGTAGCGAAGTTTGAGGTCAAGAAAATACTCAAAGGCGGCGAGCTAACCGAGGTGGGGAGCACGTTCAGCGCCAACTTTTTTGGTAAGGCTCAGGCCGACCAGTCCTTTATTGTGATGGGAGTTGGGCCTAAAGAAATCCTGTGGTCGGCTCCTCTCAAGGTCAACGACAAGGTTCAAGCCTACATCGACCAGATACTCAAGCTCCCCACCGACAACTCGAAAGCTCGACTCAAGTTCTTTATCAGCCAACTTTCCGATTCCGATCCGATAATTTCCCGAGACGTTTTCGATGAGTTTGCCTCGGCTTCCTACCTGGAGATGATCGAACTCAAAGACCAATACGATCGCGAGCAATTGCTCAAGTGGATTCAAGATGTCACCATCTCCCCAGATCGCCGCAAACTATACATGGTGATGCTGGGCATCTGTGGCAAGGCCGAAGACGCAGATATTCTTGAGCAATTGATGAGGAGCGACGACATTGGTCGCCAAGCGGGTCTGGATGCGCTCATCGCCTGCTACCTAACGCTCAAGGGCGAAAAGGGACTTCCGCTGGTCGAAGAAAAGTATCTGGCTAAGGAGAATATCCCTTACTTAGAAATCTACTCGGCAATCACTGCGATCCGGTTTCATGGATCTGATGCTGGAGTCATCGACCGAAAGCGATTGGCAAAGTCATTCCACATCATCCTCGATCGACCCAAATTCGCCGACTTGGTGATTCCCGACTTGGCACGCTGGGAGGATTGGACGCAGGTGGACAAGATTGTTGAGTTGTTCATGAACGCTGAGAAGAATGAGACTCAGTTTGTCAAAGAGCAGGTCATAAAGTACCTGCGAGTCTGTCCGCTTCCTGAGGCGGCCAAGCACTTGGCGGTTCTGAAGGAAAGGGACCCGGCTACCTATCGTCGAGCCGTCCAGTTTTTCCCACTGCCAAGCGACGGAACGCAACTGCCGGGCAAGACAGACTTTGGCAGTGTGGCAAGTGTTTCGTCAGACTCCAAAACTGAAGGAAAGGCTTCAGCTCTTGTATCTACCGGTTGTTCGTTTGGGTTGCAACACACTAAGGCTTCGGACCCAGTTCCGTTTGTTGTAGTTGATGGACTAACTCTATCCCGAATTTTAGGCGACTGTGACATAGTTGCGACAGCTAAATTGCAGTCCAATGGTAGCGACGATTTAGGAACCCTTGAAATTCAAAAGGTGCTCAAGGGCAGTGAAAAGGTCAAGGCTGGCGCGACGATTCGTAAGCTTATAAGCAATGCTCAGCTTGGAAAGACTTTCTTTCTCTTCGGAGTGAAAACAGAAGAAAGCGAGATTCTGTTGACAGACCCAATGCTCCATAGCGACAAGATCGAGTCCTATGTCAAGAATCTAATTGAGTTGCCCATCGATGACTCAAAAGCTCGCCTGAGATTCTTCATTAGCCAATTAGCGGAAACTGATCGGGCTATTTCAATCGATGTCTACGAAGAGATTGCGTCGTCCTCGTACAAGGATCTGATTGAGCTTAAGGATCTGTACAACCGTGAGCAATTGCTAAAGTGGATTCAAGATTTCACCACCTCGCCTGAACAACGCACGCTTTACATGGTGATGCTAGGCATTTGCGGCAAGGCCGAAGACGCCGACATCCTCGAAAAACTAATGAAGAGCGACGACATTAAGAGCCAAGCGGGCTTGGACGCGCTCATTGCTTGCTACTTGACACTCAAGGGCGAAAAAGGTCTTCCGCTAATCGAAGAAAAGTACTTCGCCAAAGAGAACGTTTCTTATCTTGAATTTTACTCGGCGCTAATCGCGATCCGGTTCCACGGTTTAGAACAAAAAGTTATCGACCGCAAGCGATTGGCCAAGTCGCTCCACGTTATCCTCAATCGACCCAAAATCGCGGACTTGGTGATTCCCGATTTGGCTCTCTGGGAAGATTGGTCCCAAGTGAACAAAATAGTTGAACTATACATGAACGCCGATAAGAACGAGTCTCAGTTTGTCAAAGAACAGGTCATTAAGTACCTGCGAGCCTGTCCGCTTCCTGAAGCGGCAAAGCACTTGGCGGTTCTGAAAGAGATGGACCCGGCTACCTATCGTCGCGCAGTCCAGTTTTTCCCGCTGCCAAGCGACGGAACGCAGTTGCTGGCCCGCAACGATTTTAGCGACATTTCCAGCAATTCGAGCAATAATTGGGCTGGGGGAACCACGCTTGCAGCGGTCGCTCCCGCAGCAATTCCAATCAACGAACAGCCAATTGGAGTTGTCGATCCAGTGAACTTGGTTTCGCTGGCCAGCGTAGTTGGAACATTCGCTGCCACGCTTTGGATTGGCATGTGGCTGACGATTACCGGTGCTGGTCGCCAACCTGCTTGGCTAGTAGCCCTGGTGCGACGTTAGAAAACCCGTTTTCTGTTTGTACAACCGACCAACGTTGGGATGATTGTTGGGCGACTCTAGACTAAAAATCATCATTAAGCCATGTCACAAACAATTACAGCTTCCTCCGAACTACTGGCGACACCCGAGGCCGACGACTATCGATCCACCTCTCGAGCCGCGGTGATTGCCTTGGCGCTGGCCATCCTGGGCCTGTCGGCTTTCACTGCACCTTGGCTAGTCATTCTTCCGTTGCTAGGCGTTTTTGCAGGCAT
>CAYWNG010000064.1:0-10149 GCA_964458685.1 uncultured Pirellulaceae bacterium | reverse complement strand
GAATGCGATTAAAAAATTTCCTGACGAACTGTTGGGTAAGCCGCTGGCACTTGCCGGACTTGCGATTTCCGGATTGACCCTTGTGATCGCACCAGCCTACCACGGCTATATCTACGCGACAGAAGTTCCTGAGGGTTATACACGCGTAAGCTTCTTCACCTTGATGGCCGATAAAGGCCAGCCTGATGTACCCACCAATGATGCAATGCAGTGGAACGGGCAGCAGATTTTTATCAAGGGCTACGTGCATCCGAGTTCGATGAGCAGTTACGAAGCCAAGAAGTTTGTCATCGTGCCCGACTTAGGCACCTGCTGCTTTGGCGGCCAGCCTCCACTGACGCACATGATTGAAGTCACGCTCACTGGCGATCAGTATGCTCACAAAGACTTCTACAAAAAGCGGCTAGCCGGAAAGTTCACCGTCAACAACTATCTCAAGCCCATCGACGGCCTCCAGGGCGTTTACTATCAGCTTCGAGCTGACATTCTGAAATAGTCGCAGTTTGCGAATCATCAAGAGTGCGGGCGGGACGCTCACGCACCGGTGCGCGGGCGTCCCGTTCTGCACTCCCCGCCTGCATCTGAGCGAACTTAATCCTCTTAGCCTCGTCCTATCGCTCAAGCAACAACAAGAGCTGACAACTGCGGCATTGGGTGCTCTAGCTTGCGAACACGCGGAGTAGGTCGCTAAGTTCCTCTTCGACCGATTCGCCTTGGCCAATCGAGCCCGAAATCTCGTGCCTTAGTAGTTGTGCAAACTTCAATCGCATGCGATGCAAAGCCATATTGATGGCTGCGGGAGTGAGTCCAAGCTTGACGGATAGCTCGCTTCGGCTGACCGCCTCATTCGGTGTCAGCATCTGGGGTGAAATCGCCTCAAACAGGTCTTGCTTTCCGACGCGACGATAGGTCTCTGCCAGTTTTTGCGTCACTGTTTCAAGCATCGCACTGACGCATTGCCGATCGTAAATTCGCTCGGGACTCTCGGTGGGGTCCCAGACTTCATCGCAATAACGAGCGCTGAACTGGAGCGAATCGATCGATATCTGAATTCCATTACCGCCACGACATTGAGCCTGCGAATGGCGGTGTTGTTTCTTGAGATAGTTCTTGAATGAGACCAGAAGGAAGTTTCTGAATCGACCGCGGCTTTGCTCGACTCGAGCAATCGACTCGCTTTCAATCAAGCTGGTGAGAAAGCCCTGAGTCAAATCCATCGCGTCGTGATCGCTATGTCCCTGCCTCCTACAAAAGGCACAAAGTGGATACCAGTACAATTGCACTAGTTCGTTTAACGCTGCGCTCTTGTCGGAGCCTCCGGCTGCTCTTCCAAGTAGTGTCCAGCAGGTTGTCTTAAAGGTACTGCCTTGATACAAGATTACCCTAACCAAAAAGAACCTCAAACTACCTTTCGGTAGGCGCAAAAACAGAACCCTGGCTCCAATGTTGAAACCATTGCGCATAGAAGCCTTGACTAGCAAGGCTAGAGACTTTGGCGTGCAATTCTAGGTAATCAACCCGTGGGCTGGGTCGGTCTTCAGTATAGTCTTGCTTGGACTGCTGTCCAGAAATGGCTTCTAGAAAGTCCGGCCACCACGCTGGGACACCATCCTCTGTGGGGTAAGCAACATGACAAACGACGGGATTCTGCGCGTCGTAAACGCTAAGTAGCAGATGCTTGTTGAAGCAATAGGTGATCGTTTGGCAAGCTTGGAATCCAGTACCACCAACTCTGGTTTGTGGGATACGCACCGTTACCGGGAGTCCACTTGTTGAGTCCCAAAAGCGAAATCCAAAAAAGTCGATGGTCAATATCGAATTGTCCGGAAGGAACTGTGCGTTTCTTAAAGCGTAGGGATGTACTAGAGGCATTGTAGAACGCATCCCGGTTTGCAGATCCCAGATAGCAACAGTGTGGTCGCGAGAAGCAGTGGCAGCTAATCTTCCGTCGCCACTTACATCGACATCGATCACTTCGCCTTGATGTTCGAAACTGAATTTTGTTTGGCTTGTCTGCAAGTCCCAAATGCGACTCGTGAAATCCTGAGAAGCTGAAGCCAGTAGCTTCGCATCGGGAGTAAACCGAACTCGCATGACTTCATTCTTGTGCCCAAGCAGAGTGTTGCTGAGTTGACCAGTTTTGCCGTTCCAAACCTTGATGATCCGATTCTCGCCAGCGCTGGCAACCCAAGCTCCATCGCCTGAAATGGCTACCGAATTGATTTCGCCTCCGTGCGTCTGCTCCCACAGTATTTCTCCTGTCTTGGTTTCCCAGGCACGTACTTTGCCGTCCGTGGAGCCAGTCACAAAGACACTCCCATCGACTGACATCTCCATGGGCTGAATCGTCGCGTTTACCTGCTTCGGAGGAAAAAGCGGCTCGTTCCGCTCGCAGGACCAAACCCAAACCTGACCTGCAGAAGTTGTGATGATCAAGAGCTTGCTATCAGGCGTAAATGAAACGCCCCATGCGCCGCCCTTGAGCTTGATGGGCCCCGCGACTAGTTCGAGCGAGCTTCTGTCCAGGATGGAAATCGTTTGATCTGTCTTGCCAACAGCAATCAGCCGACCATCCGGGCTCATCGAGCCACCGTCATAGCCCGAGATGTCGATGGGCCCACACTTCTGACAAGGATTGCTTGATAAGAGCTTCCACAAGTGAACGGCTCCAGTATCAATTCCGGATTCTTTGGTTCTTCGATTGTTGTGGGACACCGTCGACAAAATATGTTCGACCCCATCAATCTTAACTAGCTCGGCATGTACGACTCGATTCCCATGACGACACGGCTCGACTACCGCTCGACCGGTAGTGCAGCTCCAGAACTTAACCGACGAGTCGTCAGACCAAGTCAGAAAACGGTCGTCATCGACAAAGGCTACGTCGGTTAAGAGGTAATCATGCGATAGTTCTGGAGTTAAGGGACTTCCTGTTTCCAAGTCCCATGCGCGGGCCCAAAGGTTTAATGCGGCTAGAGCAACGCGAGTCCCTGAAGGGTTGATGCTGACATGCAAAAGATTGCTGTCCATCGGTGGCAACTCTCGCTCTTTTTCGCCGGTCCTTCCATGCCATATTGACGCCTTGTTTCCCAAGAGTGTGACCACGCGCCCAGCATTGTGGCTCGCATCTACGTCAGCGATGTCACCTGTTTTAAAAGTTGTGACAAGCTTCCCATCGAGAAGGCTCCATACTGAGCACGTTGAGTTCTTGCCGTCCTTGTGAGCGATAAACAGCTCGTTATACTCGCTCAAGAATTTTGCCTTCAGTAAAGTCCCCGCGTCATACTTTTGATGATGAGTGACAGATCGAGAGTTTAGCTCGAAGGTCACCCAGGCTCGATCGCCATAAGCAAGCAAGATAGAGCTGCTAGAGTGGAAAAACACCTTGCGGACGGGGCCTTCGAACTTGTGCGGAAGTAGCGTTTCTTGCCCTTGATAATCCCAAAGTCGCAAAGAACCATCGGCACAGCCTGATGCAATCCAGTTTCCATCAAGGCTTAGATCGATCCATAAAACGCTTTCAGGATGCTGCAAAACTATTTCAGCTTTGGTGGGTTCACTTCGGTCCCAAATCCGAACCGTCTTATCCAAGGAAGCGGAAACAATGTACTTGGCGTTTGGGCTCAGATGCGCCACTGTCAGCTCTGAACCCTGAGGATGACGCAGGGGTGCCATCGAAGGAACGGGAAACTGATTGTGTTCCAGTATCGAAAGCGAAAACATCGCCGCTCGCCGATTGCTCGGGTCTTTTCTCAACAGCGATGCAATTCGTGACAATGCCAGTGATGTTTGATCTTCATCGATTAATGTATCGATGGTGCTCCATTCTAGGTGGATCAGCTTTTCATTCAGTTCTGTGTTAGCGGCTTCAGCGCGATACCATTGCCAAAAAGCTGTTGAAGATCCGATCATGATCGTGAACATGATGAACAGCAATGTGGCAACCTGCCGAGGATGATTACGAGCCCAGCGAATGACAAGCTCGGCGCTGCTGGCCTGTCGAGCTTGAATGGGTTGTCCTCTAGCAAATCTCCGCAAGTCTTCTGCCAACGCTGAAGCACTTGGATATCGATCAGAGGGGTTCTTTTCCAAGCAGTGCGAGCAGATCGTAGCTAAATCTGCATCGACACTCGGGTTGATTTCACGCACATTGCGTGGATTTCCTTGCATCGCTTTGCGTAAAACATCGACTGCGTTCCTGCCAACAAAAGGCGGATGGCCGGCGAGTAATTCATAAAGCGTTGCCCCGATTCCATAGACATCCGTAGCTGTAGTGATCTCCTCAAAGTCTCCGTTTGCTTGTTCAGGAGACAGATAGCTGGGGCTCCCCAGCATCGTTGAGGATAATGTCAATCCAGCTCCAACATCGTTGATCAGTTTAGCCAGTCCGAAATCGGTAATGCGAGGCCGACTATTGACTCCATCAATCAAGATGTTGGATGGCTTGATGTCACGGTGCAGCACCCCTCGCTCATGAGCGTATTCGATCGCATCAGCAACCTGCGCCATACAATTGGCTATCTGCTTTTGTTTTTCGCGGACTACGCTTGCAGGTTCACCAAAGTTCAAGCCGAACTCAGATCGACCATCTGAGAGACTTTTGCCATCTACAAATTCCATACTATAGAAGTGCTGAGAATCGACTTGACCGATCTCATAGATGGGAACAATGCAGGGATGGTGGAGATTTGCTGCCGTCGTCGCTTCGAGTCTAAATCGCTCAATCGACTCCACCGAAGCCATTTGCCCAGCCAGGATCAGCTTGAGAGCTACGACGCGCTGCAAGCCCTTTTGCTGAGCGAGATAGACGATACCCATTCCGCCCCGAGCAATCTCGGAGATGATCTTGTAGTTTCCTAAGCTGACCGGGTGCGTCGATTCTTCAGCGCTTTTCGATTCGCTTTCTGGATCATCTTGATCCAGCGCCCATGTACCGGATTCAGAATCGGCGAAGTCCAGTCCTAGCTTAAGCAGACAATAAGCGCAGTGGCTCTGATCCCCCACTCTCTCTCGACAACCGCACTTCACACAAAGATTCACTAGAGTGGGCCCAGTACAAATTGCTCGAACTGATGATCGGAAACCTAGACTGATAAATTCAAGCAGTATTTTTCAATAGATGTTAACTACCGCTAAAAGCCTACCTCAAGTCGCCTTGGAGAAAAAACAGCAATCGCTCAGTAGTATTGGTAGGCCGTAATTTTAATTGTCTCTAAATCCCCCAATATGTCACGCTTACACGCCAGCCAAGAGCGGTGCTAATGGGGCACGCACCGCTCTGGCCAGCCTGTTAAGCGAAAGACTAGTTCATCTGATCATTTGTAGAGCTGTCAGTACTGTCCTCGCCAAGCTCAGCAAAGAACCAATCGCGTCCATCACCACCGGTCAGCGTATCTGCTGCCGAGTCCGCCAAGACTGTGGCAGGGCTGCCGGTCCTGGATAGCCTGACGCCTGTATTCTTCAGCACTGAACCATTTCCCGTACGCAGATTGCTAACGCGAGTATCGAAGGATCGCGATGTAGTACTCCACTCGGCCATGATCAGTCTGAGCTGATTGACAAACTGGTCGTAAGTAGTCGATCCGCCAATGAGCAGGTCTTCATCTTTACCTCCCCTGAGCACATCAATACCGGCACCACCAATCATCACATTCCAACCATCGCCAGCGTCGAGTGAGTCGTTTCCGTCGCCGCCCACTAGAATGTCGTTGCCAAGTCCACCGATCACTTGATCGTTACCTTGCCCCGCTAGGATAACGTCATCGCCATCGCCACCCTCTAGCAGATCAGCTCGCGAGCCACCCAGTAACGTATCGTTGCCAGCCAGACCATATAGCTTCACTGAACCGAGCGTGAAGGCTGAAGCATCAAGCGTATTCGCGGACGATCCACCCATTAGCTCGGCAGATTCGATGTTAGACAGCGGGTCAGTTCCAACTCCAACCAATTGTGTATTGGTCAAAGTGAAGTTCACGTTTGCTGATTCGATGATCGTATCAACGTCCGCTCCGCCATCTAGCGAGTCGTTTCCAAGCGATCCAGTCAGGATATCGTTACCGGCTTCACCGCGGAGTGAATCGTTGCCATCTTGGCCAAGAAGCGTGTCATTACCTGCGCCTCCGAATAGCGCGTCGTCACCAATGCCACCTTCCAAGCGGTCATTGCCCGTACCGCCTCGGAGCGTATCGTTGCCACTTCCGCCAATCAGCGTTACAGAACCAAGCGTAAACGCTGAAGCGTCGATGACGTTGTTGGAAACGCCACCAGTGATGGTCGCAGATTCGATGCCTTGCAACGAATCGGTACCCAAGCCCACCAATTGAGTATTGGTCAGCGTGAAGTTTACGTTACCGCTAGCGATAACGGTGTCTAGGCCTTGGCCGCCGATCAAGGTGTCGCTGACAGATGTACCTTGTAGGGTATCGTCACCGCCAGCTCCATCCAACACAACCGAGCCCAAACTGAAGGCTGATGCGTTCAGGTTGTTATTGCCTTGGCCGCCAGTTAGGACTGCCCTCTCGATGCCCAACAGACTATCGGTACCAACTCCAATCAATTGAGTATTGGTTAGAGTAAAGTCGGCGTCCGCAGTCTCGACAATCGTGTCGTTTCCAGTTCCACCATCTACAGTGTCGTTACCAAGTCCAGTGCTGATTGAATCGTCGCCGAGGCCGCCTTGCAGATGATCGTTCTGCACGCCGCCTCTGAGCGTATCATTACCGCTTCCACCAATTAGCGTAACGGAACCAGCGGTAAAGCTAGAAGCGTCCAGCACATTGTTGCTGTTGCCTCCTGTCAGGCTTGCCATTTCGATGCTTGAAAGAGAATCGTTGCCAACACCAGATAGTGAGCTGTTCGTCAACGTGAAGTTCACGTCAGCCGACTCGACTACGCTGTCTGTACCAGCTCCTCCATCCAGCAGATCGTCGCCAGCACCTCCAGTCAGCGTGTCGTTGCCCAGTCCGCCAATCAGCGTGTCATTGCCACTTCCGCCTCGGAGAGTATCGTTACCGTCACCACCATCAAGGGAGACAGGTCCTAGAGTAAATGCCGAAGCATCTAGCGTATTGGAACTTGATCCACCCGTTAGGCTGACCGATTCAATTCCCGTCAGCGAGTCCGTACCAACTCCCGTAAGTTGTGAGTTAGTCAAGACAAAGTTGACGTTGCCTGATTCAACTAGCGTGTCGTTATCGGCACCGCCATCGAAAGCATCATTGCCTAATGAACCAATCAACGTATCGTTGCCCGCTTCACCCCTGAGGGAATCGTTGCCATCTTCACCGAGGAGCCGGTCATCACCAGCACCTCCGAACAAAGAATCGTCTCCAATACCGCCTTCCAAGCGGTCATTGCCCGAGCCGCCTCTGAGCGTATCGTTTCCACCACCGCCAATCAAAGTGACTGGACCCAGCGTAAAGGCTGACGCATCCATCGTGTTGTTGGAAACACCGCCAGTGATGTTCGCCGACTCGATGCCCTGCAGCGAATCTGTACCCACCCCGGTCATTTGCGAGTTGGTCAGTACAAAGTTCACGTTGCCATTGGCAATCACCGTATCTTGGCCTTGGCCACCGATCAACGTATCGCTTCCAGATGTGCCTTGGAGTGTGTCATCGCCGTCAGCTCCGTCAAGCACAACAGAACCAAGTGTAAACGCCGCAGCATTCAGGACGTTCGCACCTGCGCCACCAGTCAACACGGCTCTTTCAATTCCAGCTAGACCGTCGGTGCCAACTCCGGTCAGTTGTGTATTGGACAAAGTAAAGTTACTGTCAGCGGTTTCTACCAAGGTGTCAGTGCCCACACCGCCATCTACACTGTCATTGCCTAGACCTGTGCTAATGGTATCGTCACCGATTCCGCCTTGCAGTACATCGTTCTGTGATCCACCCCTGAGCGTGTCGTTGCCTGCTCCTCCGATCAGTGTTACCGATCCAGCAGTAAAGCTTGAGGCGTCCATCACGTTGTTGCTGTTACCGCCGGTGAGATGAGCCGACTCGATGCTAACAATCGAATCGTTACCAACTCCTGCTAGAGCGCTGTTGGTCAGAGTGAAGTTAACATCTGCTGACTCAACCACGGTGTCCGCACCAGCGCCACCATCAATCGAGTCGTCTCCAGCACCACCCGTTAGCGAGTCATTCCCAGACCCGCCGATCAACGTGTCATTGCCGACACTACCTCTAAGAGTATCGTTGCCGTCAGCACCATCCAGTCTTACAGGTCCCAAGGTGAATGCGGAAGCGTCCAGCGTGTTGTTGCCGCTTCCCCCGGTTAGCTCAGCCGATTCAATACTGGTCAACGCATCGGCACCAAGCCCCAAAAGCTGAGCGTTTGTCAATGTGAAATGGACATTGCCAGTTTCAATGACTGCATCAAGACCTTCACCGCCATCAAGAGAATCGTTGCCTAGACCACCCGTCAACCGATCGTTACCAGCGCCACCCTGCAAAATGTCGTTCGCATGACCACCGATGAGTGTATCGTTGCCCAATCCACCAATTAAGGTCACAGGACCAGAGAAAGCTGAGGCATCGATCGTGTTGTTGCTTTCACCACCAGTGAGCGTTGCTGTGTGGATGCCGTACAAGTGATCATTGCCCAAGCCCCGCAGTGAATTGTGAGTGAGAATGAAATTCACATCTCCCGATTCAACCAATCGGTTAGAACCACTGCCACCGTCTAAGCGATCGTTACCTAAGCCGCCGGTAAGAGTGTCATTGCCTGAGCCACCGTACAGCGCATCGTTGCCAGATCCGCCAATCAAGATGTCATCGCCCTTGTCTCCATCCAACATAGCTTGGCCAGTGAACTTCGATGCATCCAGAATGTTGTTACTTTGGCCACCCGTTAGGTAAACAGCTTCAATACCGCTTAAGCTGTCAATAACAGCGCCGATGGTCAGCGACGAATCGGTAACGGTCATGTTCGCATCCCGTTGCTCCTTCAAACTGTCGCGTCCGGCTCCACCGATAATCGTATCGGAGCCACCGCCAGCAGTGATGCAATCGTCACCCTCGCCACCGTCGATCGTGTCGTTGCCTGAGCGTCCAACCAGTATGTCATCGCCTGACTCGCCGAGCAGCGTTGAATCTCCGTTGGATGCCGTGAGGTAATCACTACCCGCACCGCCCTCGATCAACACAGGCAGGTTGATCGAAGAACTTACTTCAGCCGTGTCGTCGCCGTCACAAAGAATCATGACAACGTCACTGATGTCGTCCAGACTAAATCTAAACTCACCACCTAATTGACGATAATCGCTGCTTCCATCACTGCCTCCATCGCTGTGACCGTCACTATACCCATCCGACCCGCCATCGCTGTGACCATCGGAACTGCCATCGGACCCGCCATCGCTATGGCCATCCGATCCGCCATCGCTACCGGCTTCACAACTGTCGTCGGTTCCATTGCTGTAGCAACCAATCTGGGCGCTAACCTTGACGACACGATGATCACTTCCACCATCTGAGCCGCCGTCACTGCTTCCGTCAGAGTGTCCGTCACTGCCGCCATCGGAGTGTCCATCACTATGTCCGTCATTTCCTCCATCGCTGCCAAGCGTAAGCTTGATCTTGTCACGCACATTCGTTCCAACGATTTGAAGTTGACGTGTTACCGGATGGACTCGCACGCCTACTACATAGGCGTTGATCGTCACGACATTCGATACCCCCGTATCGTCATCCAATACTGTGACCGTAATCGCGAAGATACCACCAGTCTTGAAGCGATGGGTTACAGTGAAAGAGCCCGTCACACCACCGGTGCTATCCTGGAACGATGTAAAGTCCTCGGGATTCGCAATGCTGTCGCTGGTTGTGCCATCGTCCCAATTGACAATGACCTTATGACGGTCCAACGTACCTACATCGAAGAAATTCTCGACGTTCAGCGTTACGAGATCGCCCGGTGCGATGCTCGAACATGATGGCCCGATGCTGCACTTTATGGCATTGGTACTCACCGAACTAGCAACAATCACCGGTGCAACGTTGTTAACCACAGTCGATACTTCGACCGCATCCGAACCCAAGTCTTGATCCTTAACTTCGACACGAACCACGCTCACATCCGAGCCCGTACCATTCGCTCCAGGCCAAGCCGCTCCGGCAACTCCGTCATCCAGGTATCGATGCTGAA
>CAYWNG010000063.1:0-17785 GCA_964458685.1 uncultured Pirellulaceae bacterium | reverse complement strand
TCGCTGCCGGAGTCGGGAAACGTGGCTGCTCCAGCACTGTTGGGACAACTAGCCAAACGTTCATCCATTTCGTCCGTTAATGCATTTGAGAAGAACAATCTTGTTCCGACTTCGGCATTGGATAACTTTACGCTTAGCAATGTCTATGTCACTGGATTCAGTGTTGAAAACGAAGGACTGGCAGAAACCCAAGTCAACTTCGATTTGGACTTCCGATCGTTCACGGAGAGCTTTACTGATCGCACGACACCGGCCACACCTCTGATCACCGCTGCGAATTTCAACGTGCAGACGCAAGCCTCAACCGGAGCACTCAACTTTGGCGGCAAGACGATCGACACGAACTTTGAACTAGTGATTACGGAAGCTGGCGTGACCACCAGCGAGATTCCTATACAAAGTGCTAAGTGGGGCGTTAGCCGCAGTGTTACTATTACCAACAGCGGGGGTCAGTCGTCTAAGCCCGAACAAACCACCTTTGACATCGAAGTGCCACGGGGAGTGCATTCACCTGGACTGCTGGCTGCAGCCGTACGCGGGACAGAGATCGACACAGTCTCCGTTGTCCGATTTAAAGTCGTGGATGTGAATGGTACGCCAACCAAGCGAGAACTCTATCGCTGGGATTTGACTGACGCCTTCATTACTGGGGTCGGTATGCACATGCGACCCGGCAATTCGATCGAAGAAGTGGATTCCCTCTCGTTCTTGCCTAGCCAAGTGAAATTGACGACACCTGCTCCCGTCGTCGGTGATGTTACGGCAGGCTGGAATTTCATTGCAGACACTGGCGACTTCAACAACGCTGGCTTTAATGAACTTCCGGCCACAAACCCAGCGCTGAGGTTTAAGCTGAACGATGCTAGCGAAGTTAGCCAAGGCATCGCTATTGATTCATATCAATGGGGAGCCACTTTGCCCGTTGGCAACGCGACCAGTGCCGGCACCCGACCGCTAGGTAACCCCAACCCCAGTAGTCTGCTGCTCAAAGCGACTCGCCAGCCTTCGACACAACTCCTGGCTTCGGCTTTAGGTGGGGAGCCTAGGCCCCAGGCCATCGCCTTGCCAAACCTGTCAGGCCCAACTATCCCAAGCCACTCGTTCGAACTGAAAGTGCCGGGACTGCTGAACGGCTATTCTTACAGCGATGCGATCACAGCCACCAATCCGGAAATCGGGTTCACTATCTTCGTGGGCGGCAATACGAACACCGCGGAACTCAATGTCACGCCCATCGACAGCACTGGAGCCGCAGGTACGCCTCGGCGAGTCACCTGGAATCTTCTGAACGATACGACAACGAACTTCAGTGGCTTTGGTAACTTCCAATTCGCCTCTAATCAATTCCCAGCGACCACACTGGAGATTGTCGGCGGTAGCCAGTTGGCTGCGGACAGTTATAGCTTTGGTATCGACAACGCTCTGAATCAATTGGTTGGCACTTCCATCACTGCGGCACCATTGGCCGCTCGCGGCACCGCCTCTGCAAAAACGTTCAATGTCACCACTTCGATGGACCGAGCGACTCCCGGTTTGCTCAACGCCATAGCCACCAAGTCATTGATACCCGAGATCAAAATCACCGAACGTCGGACGGCTCCCAACGGACAATTCCTGCCTTGGCGTGAGTGGGTGCTGACCAATGTTCATGTGCAAGCACTGGCCAACTCGGCCACGAACAGCGACCCTCAGGGCGATGTGCGCCTGGAGCTAAACGCTGCGTCAGCTACAGCCAGGTACATCACTTACAACGCATCCGGTACACCGACCACTACTAACCGACGACTGAACTTCGCTGACGTGCCAGCCATGACTCCCATCGCTGTCTCAGCGGTCAGTACAGCTCCAGATCTGGTCATTCCTATTGTCTCGCGATTCACCGATACTCAGATCAGCTACACCACGACAGTGCTCAGCGGAGCCAACCTATTCGACAGCGTATCGCTCAATGCTTCAAATCAACTTGTGTTGAACTATAAGGTTGGACAGCGAGGTGTTGGGCAGATTCGCGTCAACGGAACCAACGCCTTTGGACTGACGAGTTCACTTCTGGTGAATGTCACCATGGACGATGGCTTGGCTGACGCTCCGGCTGGAACCGACAAGACTGTAGGCTTCAACGAAGACACGACCTACATCATTAGAACCACCGACTTCGGTTTCACGGATCCGAGTGATTTTCCTGCCAACACGTTGACTGCAGTCAGAATCACCACTTTGCCAACCTTAGGTACGCTGCGTCTTAACGGAGTCGCTGTTACAGCAGGGCAGACAATACCCGTTGCTAGTCTCAACTCAACGCAATTGAGATATAACCCAGCTCTCAATGGCCATGGTACGAACTACGCCTCGTTCACATTCCAAGTGCAAGACAACGCAGCTACTGCGAATCTCGATCTTTCACCCAACCTATTCACCTTCAATGTGTTCAACACGAATGATGCACCTACATTTACGAGCACGAGCATCGTGATGCCAACGGTGGCTGAGGATTCTGTGAACCACACCGGGCGGCTGGTTTCTGAGATCGCTTCGGTGATTACTGACATCGATCCAGGGGCCATCAAGGGGATTGCCATTGTTGACGCGCCGACAACGCTGGGAACTTGGCAATATGCTTTGGATGGATCGACATGGCAAAGCCTCACCGGATCGTCCACTAACGCAGCCCGTTTGCTAGCCGCCGACGCAACGACGCGAGTTCGCTTCTTGCCCAACGCCAATGTTATCGGCAGCTCGACTCTAAAATTCCATGCCTGGGATCGCGTTAGAGGGCAGTCTGGCGGCATTGGTAACTTCATCGAGTTCGCGCAGTTTAGAACTTTCAGTACAGCTTCGGCGAATCTGACAGTCACCGTGACTCCAGTCAACGATGCCCCAGTGATGAGCAACACCATCCCATCGCTACCGCTGATCGACGAAGATCAGGTTTACATACCTGGGCCGACGAGCGGTTTTCCGATCTCTATTCTGACTGGCGGTGTAACCGACATTGATGCAAACGCACAAAAGGGCATCGCGGTTATGGAAGTCACCACAACCAATGGTCGTTGGCAGTACTCGGTGACCAATGGCGAGACCTGGAACAACTTCAATACCGTTTCGATCGCCTCGGCTCGCTTGCTTCGGGATGATGGTTCTACGCGAATCCGATTTCTGCCCAACCCAAATGCGTTTGGCGAAGCTCGATTGGCTTACTTTGCCTGGGATCGGACTCAAGGCGTTCATGGTGGAACTTTCGATATGTCGGGCTTGAACTCGGCCGGTGGCTCGACTGCCTTTAGCGAACAGTTCTTAACAGTATCGCAGACTATACGTGCCATCAACGATGCTCCTACGATAGTCGCTCCGGCGACTCAGGGCACAACTATGGATACGCCTGTGGTCTTCTCTGCTGCTAATGGCAATAGACTTTCAATCGCTGATGTTGACGGAGGGGTACTTCCGTTCGAGATAACGATCACTGCGACCGTCGGGACCTTCTCGCTTCCAACAACTTCGGGGTTAACGTTTGTTGCTGGTGCAAACGGCCAGTCGACATTCACGGTCAGAGGTAATGTTACCGCTATTAATGCAGCCCTGAGCGGAGCAACATTCACACCGACCAGCAGGTCCTTTGGCAACAGCAGTTTGACAATCGCTGTTAATGACCTTGGCAACACAGGCTCCGGCGGTGCGAGAACAACGACTTCGGTGATTAGCGTGCCGGTTGCCTTACCAAGTAGCGTAGTGGCTCTCGGCGACCTTACGGCTACGACTCCAACGATTCGCCGATCAGGCAATCGCGACGGCCTCACCAGTACACCTGACTTCTACACATTCACCCTTGCCGCAGCCTCGGATGTGCGAGTGAACATGTCGGGCCTGTCGGATGACTTAGATCTGCGTGTATTCGACGCAGGTGGACTGCAGCTTGGGCAAAGCCTGTTCTTTGGCACGACGATTGAGAACATTCTGATGACTGCGTTGCCGGCAGGAACCTACTTGATCGATGTGCGTCGCTCTGTCGCATCAGCTTACGATTTGACGATCAGCACAGCGACGAACTCCGATGACTTGATTACTCAGGCATCTCTGTTGCCAACGCTGAACGCGACGACACTTCCCACCATCCGACAGTCGTCCATCGGCACCTCGGCGGACCTCCAGGACTACCACAGGTTTGACTTGACGACAGCCAGTGCTCTAAGTATTAACTTGAGCAACCTATCGCAAGATGCGGATATCCAACTGTTGGATGCAGCGGGTCGAGTTATTCAATCTGCCAATACCAGTGATAACACCATCGAGAGCATTTTGACTTCAACATTGGCCGCGGGAACATATTACCTTCGAGTATTCGCTGGAAGCGGCCTCCTAACATCCAACTATGATCTGACGATTAGCATGAATACGTCTAGTGACGATCTGTTGACCAATGCTACGTCCTTTGGAATCTTGGGGCTCAAGGGTAGCGAGCGTCGCACGGGCAATGTGGCTGTAGGCACCGATCTCCAGGATTACTATGTATTCGCCGGTGGCGGCGATATAGCCATCAGCTTGAGCGGCCTTACTAGTGATGTCGACGTTCAGGTCTTGGATCGATTCGGACGCGTGCTAGCTCAGAGCACCAATAGTAGCAACACCGCCGAGTCCATCAATGTGAATGTTCCACCAGGCTCTGGATCAATCTACATCAGAGTCTTTGCCTTTGCTGGGGCCTCGAACTATGTTCTCGAAGCACGCAACAACTCGAACGCCGCAAACGCTGACGACCTACTGTCAACCGCGACTGTACTGCCTACACCACTGACGTCGTTGACTCGCACAGGCTCTGTTGGCGGTACCAGCGATCCGCAAGACTACTATCGCTTCGAATTGACTTCCGTTCGCAATATTGCATTGACTCTAACAGGTTTGACCGCCGACATAGACGTTGAGCTTCTAGACCAATTTGGCAACCTGCTATTCTTCAGTCGCAATGGTAGTACTAACAACGAGTCGATCAACGTTTCAAACCTCGCGATAGGAACTTACTTTATCCGAATCCATCCCTTCGGTGCTGCAATATCTAACTACACTCTTGGGCTGGCGGTGAGTTAACGCGGCGTTGGGTGGCATGTCCCTGAGTCTTCGAAGGGCGTGGTTTTTTGGGCCGCGACTGACACTCTGGGATTAACCTCGTAGCCACCATCGCCAGATGGTGGAACGTCTAAGGTTGCCGCAATCATGCCGAGCAAACGATTATGAGTCGCGAAGCGACGTCATTTTCTTATGGATGTGTGAACTTCAGTTTGCAGCCGTTGTTTCATTCAGGGTCAAACGAAGCCACGCCCTTCGAGGGTCGCTGCCCTCGCCTCTCAGAGCGTGCCACCCGCCACCCAGAATTGCCCCTTAATTCTGCAGCATGCAGCCCATGGTATGTTGCGCATGCAAGCTACGGCGCTGGCGATACACCTGGTTTCAGCGAGATGTTGGTGTCCTCACCGAATGTCACTGAGAACTTCACATTCGCGTCGTAGGACTGGTTGTAGCTTGAGCGGTCGGTGCTTAGAAATCCAACAGTTGTGGACTTTCTATCGCCAGTTGTATCGAAAACATCTTGGTAAGTATGAACATGCCGCAACTCGCCAATCGTTCCTACAGTATCACGTACGCTCCACGTCTTTCCACGTAGCCGAGCTTCGTCCTGTCTCGAGACTTCCAATCGAACGGGTACCCGGTAGGCTCGCATATCCCCCGAGCTCATCATTCGCGATACTCTTGCACCCAAGCTCGGCGATAGAACTAAGAGAAATACTCCGCAGATCAAAAAAAGTATTGAGAAGATCCAGGTTTTGGTCAGGAACTTGCATGTCCAACTGCCGCTAGGATCGAGTTGCGTACCTTTTTGAGGTGAACTGAGTGCGATGCCCAGTACAACCAAAGGTATGATGGCTATCGCCGCAATGCCAAAGATTGGGAAGCTAACGATGCTGGCAACGATTGCCAAAGCAGTGGTAATAGCAGCGAAAGTCTGAATGCTCAGCGTCATGATAAACTCGGGCTAGATGTGTTGAACTACAACTCATGGTGTGTTTCGCATGCGGGTGAGATTGGGAAGCATGTGTGGATTATTGCGCAGTGTCTTATTCATGGCGATGTCGGTCTTTAGAACGCATGCTGCACACACACTACGAAGAACTTGCTGTGCAAAGTCTTTGTGTCTAACGGCTACACCTCACCTTTTCATCCAATAGATGGCCTCGAGGTAGAATGGATGAGTCGGAGGCTGATTGTCTTTGCCTTTGAGTTCTTTCAAGACTCCACCAAATTGCATGACACCGGAAACATCGAGCGGCTTGTTGATCGGCGTAGCTACGACTGCCGTTGGCTTCTTGAACTTATCGTCCTCGCACACTTCGATAATGCGATAGAGACTATGGATTGGAATCGTCATCGGCATCATGACCTTACCGATCATGATTGGTACCACGACGAACCCGGTGAACATCGACTGTTGACCGATCTCTCGAGCAAACCCCGTGAGAATAATTGCGTCACCAGCCTTGTGATCGGCGTCCACTTGCGACGGTGTGACGAAAGCAGGCTTCTTCTTCTCGAAGTTCTTGCGTAGCTTGTCGTCGAGCATCGAGACAACAATTTGCTGATCGCGATCGTCGAGATCTTGTTTGGTCATCTGAAGGTAAAGGAAGGCCTGAATACCCGCGGTGAACACTCCCGCCGCCTTCGCCAATTCGCCGCGCGAGATTTTCTCGTCGTTCGCATCGTCAAAGAAGTTATAGAATCGACCGCCATTGTTGAGCGCCTTCTTGAGCGGCGCTAGTGTTGTTGACGGCTTCAGTTCCTGCATGGTGTTTTTCTCGTAGCTTTGGTTCGTGGTTGTATTGCGGACAGTGATTGAATTCTAGGCTGCGTTCGCTCAAGCTACTAGCGGGTACGTACAACCCTCCAGCCTAGCCACCTAACGCCACCAAACTTAGAATGGATCTGAGGGGCTGGGAGGCAATGGATCTAAGGGACTGGGAGGCAAGTGAATTGTCGCCAGAGCCATAGCTGCATTGCTCTGTCGATCTGTTGGGCTAAAGTCCTTCAATAGTCCGCTAGACGCCATTTCGTACCGCTGATCCTCGAAGTAGTCATAGAAGAACGTTTTAGATTCGCCCCGAAAGACGATTCCCGATGGCTGTCCGTCTCCGTGTCGAGTGGAAACAAAATAGGTGTTCTTCGGCAACTTCTTGTAGGTGTTACTTCTGGCAAAGCCAAGGTCGTGCAGAAACTGAGCCGCCATCGCCGCGCTAGGGAAATCGTCTGCCAATTGATCCTCAATCTTGCCAGTCCTTCCCCGCGGTATTGTTCCCTTTTTTGGATACCAGTCGGCAAAGCGAAAATCAGACGCGGGTCTGTGCGGCTTGTAGCTTGCTCCTCGGCTTATGCACCGATTCAGGGGTTGGTAGAGGATTAGAAACTTCCCCATAATGAATGTACAAAAGAAGGTGCGCAGAGCATCCTCCGTTGCCTTTCCGCCAACCGTCCTGATGGCATACTCGCCTTCGCTCACCTTACTAGTGTCAATGCGTTGATAACCAAGTTCCTCCAGCAATTCGATTGTTGGGGGATACCTTTCCGCCGCCGAAAATCCGTCGATCACCATGACAAACGCGCCGAGCTCATCATAGCCATCCGCTACAAACCCGTCGAATTGATGCTTGAGCATAGATTACATTCCCGTGAGGTGAGCCCTAGTTCATTGCTTCCTACGCACGTATTACGGTCTTACTGGGTGGCCGTGATATAGGTAGAGTGCGCCATAGGTCCAGTTGGGCTTCGGCATGCCTGGAAAATTCACGCGGTCCATCATCAACGCGATGTAAGGAGCGGGATACCCTTCGGGCAGCGGAATGACATTGGGCCAAATCCGCGTTCCGTTGCGATCGTTCCATGGTGGAAGATCGATATTCAATTCTCCGGCAGGCATCAAATCTGGATAGTTACGTATGTAGATCTTGCGATCCGCACTGCCGAAGAGTGCGTAACGCCTTTCACCAAGCTTCTGGATCATGGTTCCGGTACTATCCATCTCTACCGGCCCAGCTAGCCGTGTATACCCTCGATCCCATTGATCGCTCTCCCACATGCTGGCACGATACTTCTTGTCGTACTCGCACATCAACAAACGCCACTTTCCAGAGTCTTTGTCATAGATTCCGTGCGGATCTTCGTGCGCGCCGGTGATACCAATCGGTCGAGCTTGCATGACTGAGAATCCTCGCCGCGGGTCGCGGGTCGAGCTAATCGCCAGAATCGTCTTCACTTCGGCTCTTCCCGCACCATCAAGCGCACTAAATCCAGTCGTCCAGCCTCGCCATGTCCCCGTCGTCGTATCGCGAAATAGGTGCGAGGCCAAGTCGTTGCGTAGAAGTCCATCATTCATGTCAAAGACGATAACGCCTTCGAAGCGAATATCGAACACCGATGGATTGAGCGAAAAGACTCCTTGAAGAGGGTGAGGCAACGCGCGACCGCGCAAAGTCATCGTGAACCACAATCGCCCGTCGTCTAAAAGTGGCGTGCCTTCTTCATCTGTGATCGCGCGAATGTCAGCTTGCCCCGAGCCAGTTGAAAAACAAGCGGAAGCACCGTTTAACGTTACCCGAGCGTTGGACTTTAGATCGGCTCGTACCGCAAAAGCCATTTGCTGGATTCGTGATCGCTCTCTCAAATCAACATGCTTTGCGAAGTCCGAGAAGCCTACCAGATACGACCTACCTGCAGACTCAACAAACAGATTCACACCCACCGCGGACATTTGCGCACGTAGCTTAATTGCTCCGCCGTTGACCTCTTTAGGTACCGGCCACTTTTCTTCGTTGACCTGTTGACCACCGATTCCAACCGTCCAGAGAATTTCTTCGGGGCTTCCATTGTTGAATCGCAAGGAGGCATTCAAATTATCCTTGCTCGTTGAGTGATTGAACGATAGACCGACGGTCCCACTGCCTTGAGCGCTACCGATCTCAAGTTCGTAGGTGGCAAAAGGATTGAAGCCGCCTACCCAGCGCAACGACTGTGCGTCCATGTTGGGAGCCGAAGCGACGATTTGACCGTTGAGCAATTCCCATTGGACCTTAGCTTCGTCGGACAGCTTCTCAGGGTGCATCAAATCGAAATCGTGAACCATGGCTGGCCGCAAGGAAGACAGAGGTATGTTCTGCGCGGCATCGAAGACCAGCCGCGTCACCGCTTGCCGACGGAAATGAATCTGGTCGGGTCGAATCTCGTCTTGTGCCGACAAGAGTGTGGTTAAACATACCAGCAGTGAGATCGAAGCAAATCGGATCAACATAGGCGTGGACTTGTGGTGGGTCAGGGTAGGGTGGCGTTAGCAGACTTTGAGGCTTGTTCGAGTAGCTTAGCCATCGCGCGGCCCAGCCTTTCGCCAGTCTCGTAGTAGGTTTCTGCGTTGTGATTGTAGTGATGACCTTGGTTTACGGGAGACTGGTCTGCGTCGCGCCAAAGGTCGCGAGTGTCAATCGCCGCGACGTTACCCTTGAACTCGGGGTACTTACCGCTTTCACCGTGGACGGCCAGTTGCGCTTCGGCAATCTGCTTACCAAAACTCTCCGTGCCTGGATTGCCACAGCCGGTAGCTAGGACAAACTTTGCTTGGGGCGCTGTAAAGTCTTTCCTCAATGACTTGATCAGATGCACTAAGTTCTGTTCGTAGCGTCCCGCCAAAGCGGCATTCTGATCCTTATGACCTTGCCACCAAACAAAGCCCGCCACTTCATAGCCTTGCCCTTGGTAGTCAGGATAGTAGTTCGCGAGGTTACTCAATACCGATTTGGCATGCGCAACGTCAGCATCGTATTGCCGACCTGCATACCATGGAACGGGCTTGGGTTCTGAGCCTTTTTCCCAAAAGTTTGCTACGTCTTTGTAGCCAGCATAGATCTTGCCGTCGTGTTCAAACTGCTCGCTGCCTGGAGGCAACAGATCCCATCCCAGGCTGCGATTGCCAATACATGCCTTAAGCAACAATACTGGTTCGTCGTGATAAAACCCCATCACTTGTCCGAAGCCCAGTTCCGGCCCAAACGATTTGTTCGGAACCAACCACTCGTTGCGGACCACACCAAACTTCTCAAGATCCTTGTAGTCCACGCCTCGCTGATCCATGACATGTACGTAGCGAACATCCTGGCGAACAGCCCACTTGCCGGCGCTGTCCACAAGATGCGGGTATAGGCCTTTTTCATGTACTAAGTGCTCGAGCGTTCCTTTGAGCTCCTTGGGCTCGACACGGCCAAAGCCGAGCATGTTGGATTGGCCGAGCATCACATAGACCTTCACAGGCTTTGTTTGGTCGGCTTTTTTGCCATCAGATGCTGGAAGCGTCTTGGGGATGTCCCCTGCGTACAAAGCTCCAGCACAAAGCACTGAAACCAGGAAAGAGAAGACGGAAACACATCGCTTAAAAGAAGTCGATGACTTAGTTTGACTGAATTCACGGATGCTCACAATGGACCTCTCAAAGCTCTGCTATCTACGCCTTCAACATAATTACATTGGTCCAATTGTACGATCCTTCGAATCGCGGCACTTGGCATGTTGAAACTATTTCTTCACGATAACCTCAACGGATTGGTCGACCTGTAGCGAGCCGGCTCGCACTAGAACGACGGTTTCAGTTCCGTCCAGGCCAGACTTGATCTCCACATCGTCGCCAGCGCGGAGTCCAAGCTCGATAGGTCGATGTTGAATCTTTCCATCCACTACGACGCAGCACTTCGTACCGTCAGCGGCTTTAACGAGGGCTCCCGTTGGCAACGTGAGAACACCCTTGCGTTGTTCAAGAAGTATTTTCGTTGTCACGAATGCTCCTGGCAGCAATTTCAAGTCGTTGTTATCGAGATCGATCTCCGCCGAAAGTGATCGACTCTGGGGGTCGAGCTGTCGACTGGTTCGAGTCACTCTTGCTTCGACTTTGCCACTGGGTAGCGACGGCGAGAGAACCGTTACTAGATCGCCAGCATCCGCCTTTCCAAAACCGGCATCCACCCAAGCCGCTTCAGTTTCAGGGACATTGACGAAGATTCGCACCTTGCTGACATTCGCGATAGTCATCAATGGCTGAGCATTGTTAGCGCCAGCAGGCTGGACATAGTGACCTGCGTCTACATTTCGGCTGATTACGAAACCATCGAAGGGAGCGGCGAGCTGCGTGTAGGTCAACATCGTCTCGGCTTGAGCGATATCCGACTGGGCAACTTTCAGTTTGGCTTTGGCGGCGTCGATATCGGCCTTGGCGGTTAACACGTTCGCTTCGGCTTCTCGCCCGCGAGCCTTTGCTGATTCAATCAGCGCAAGGGCCTCTTTGCGAGCTGCATCGGCGGATTGAAATTGACTGGTTGTTTCGTCCGCGAGCTTGGGCGTTACGGAACCCTTGCTAACAAGTTGCTGGATGCGTTTGAGTTCAGAGTCCCAGCGCGCGTATTCAGCGTCAGTTCTACCCACTCCCGCTTCAGCTTGGGCAACCAACGACTTCGACGAGTTGGATGCGGCTTCGGCTGCAACGAGTGCCGCTTCAGCCTGTTTGACTTGAGCTTCGGCTTGCCCCAGCAGTCCACGTTTTTGTTCAAGTTGATCCTTGTACTCAGGGGCGTGGATACGTACGAGGACTTGGCCTTTGGATACCTTGTCGCCAATATCAAACTGTACCGTCTCCACATAGCCAGGCAGCTTCGAAAGGATCGGTGCTTCTTCGAAGGCGACGACGCGTCCAGGCTGCTCGGTGAAAAGCTGCAGCGTCTTCTTGACGGGGGCTCCCGCGGTGACTCGATCTAGAGAGCTAGCCGAAGAAGTACCGACGTCGGCTTCTGGTCCAGCAGGCTTTTTCGATTGGCATCCTGCGAGCAAGACAACAATCAGAAGGCCTAAGTATGCTGATCTACATGAATCCGGCGTTGAACATTCAGTTTGCATAGTAAGAACTTTCGGGATCGTCAGGGTCCATCGAAGCTGATTTTAAGCTCGCCTTGGACTGCAACATCGCAAAGAACAGTGGCAATAGAAACAAAGTCGCAAAGGTTGCTGCGACGAGGCCGCCGACAACGGCTCGTCCGAGCGGAGCATTCTGTTGTCCAGATTCACCGAACTCTAATGCCATCGGCAACATTCCAGCGATCATGGCAAGGCTTGTCATCGAAATGGCTCGCAGTCGACTGCCTGCCCCGCTAATCGCCGCTAACCTCACCTCACTCAATTCGCCGCGGCGTTTCTCCGCGAACGTGACGAGCAGAATTGCATTTGCCATTGCTACGCCTACCGCCATGATCGCACCAATGAACGATTGAATGTTAACCGTTGTATCGGTGAGGTAGAGCATAAGCACGACACCCATCACTACGGCAGGAATGGTTGATACCGTAATCAAGGACAATCGGATTGATTGAAAATTAGCAGTCAGCAAAAGGAAGACGACAACTATTGCCAGTAACAAACCAATCGATAACCCCGATTGCATCTCTTGCATCGGCGGGATTTGGCCGCGAACCTCAACCGTGCTTCCGGTTGGCGGTGCTCCTGCTTTGGCAATCGCGATTTGAACCAGTGTAGCGACAGAACCGAGATCGTTTCCAGCAACGTTAGCGGTCAGCGTTACTTGGCGTTTCATGTTGTAGCGATCGTATTGGCCCGGCATCGTGCCTCGCTCGAGTGTTGCGACATCTTGAATCAGCACTTGACCGTCAGCCGTCTTGCGCAGCGGGATGCGACCAAGCTGCGCGACAGAGCCGATGGTCTCGACATCATAAGGTGATCGAACAACAGGACGGGGGATCTCAACCTGGACTTGATAAGCGATACCGCTTTTCGGATCAGCCCAGTAGTTCGGCACAACAAAACGGCTGGAAGAAGTTGCAGTTACCAACGCGCGCGAAACGTCGATCGGCATGAGACCTGCCATGCCAGCCTTTTCACGATCGACGTTGACTTGCACGGTGGGATAGTCCATCGACTGGCCGAGTTGCAGGTCGCGAAGCACGGGGACTTGAGCAAGTTCTTTTCTGAGCTTTTCAGCAAACTCACGATTCTTGGCAAAGTCCGATCCGCTAACGACAACTTCGATCGGCGTCGGAGAGCCGAAGCTCATGACTTCATTCACGATGTCCGACGGCTCGAAAGAGAACCGCACATCAGGCATCTCTTTGGCAAGCCGCTCGCGGACGCGTTCCTTCAGCAATTCGTCAGGTATGCGCAATTTGTCGCTTAGGTCGACATAAAGGATCGCTTCTTCAGGCCCTCGGGACCATTGATAAACAGCATTCACAGGAAAGTTCGAATGAATCATTCCCACGTAACCCAACGTCAACTCAATATTCTCCGGCCCAAGTTCCTCTCCAATAAATCGCAACGCCTGCTTCGCTAAAGCTTCCGACTTTTCGATGTGTGTGCCATCAGGCGCTCGCATGCGCAATCGGAACTGGCCGGCGTCGACGACAGGAAAAACGCCTCGTCCCAATTTCGGAGCTATCCATGCAATCACGCTGATGCAGGTCACCAAGTAAAGTGGAACGACCAGCCAGCGAAGCTTCACAAGTCCCGATAACAAGCTCTCGTAAGTCTCGCGAAAACGATCGAAGGAAGTACGGCGATTAGCATCCAGATTATGACCGGCTTTCAGCAACCAAACCGACATGACGGGCACAAAAGTGCTGGATAAAAAGTACGAAGCGATCATCGCGAAACCAACAGCCAAAGATAGCGGAACGAACAGGGCTCGAGCTGCTCCTTGCATGAAGAACGACGAAACGAAAACGGCCAGAATACAAAGCATCGCCAGCAAGCGTGGAACGATCGTTTCCATGGAACCGTCACGTACGGCTCTCGCCAAAGGGACGCCTCTCTTCAAGTGGGAATGGATGTTCTCGATCGAGACAGTCGCTTCGTCAACAAGGATTCCGATTGCTAGAGCCAATCCGCCAAGGGTCATCAGGTTAATCGTTTGGCCCGTGATCCACAAAGCGAGAATTGAGCAAAAGAGTGCCAACGGAATATTCAAGACAACGATCAGCGAGCTACGCCAGTCCCGCAAGAAGAGTAGAATCATCAATCCCACTAAAACAGCGCCGAGAAGGCCTTCGGAGACAACGCCTCCGACTGCTCTTGTAACATAAGGTGATTGATCGAATTCGAAGCGAACGTCGATGCCTTCGCCATCGGCCCCCAGAGCTTCCTTCATCTTGGGGAGTGCCGCCTTGATGTTGTTAATGACGCTAAGTGTTGAAGCTTCCGCTCGCTTTGTAGCCAAGATATAGACTGCTCGTCGGCCATTGACCAAGGCATACCCAGCGGGTGCGTCAGCGGAATCTTGGATCGTTGCTAGGTCGCGAATGAAGACCGGTTCTGCGCCCATGCGTATTGGGATCGAGCCAAGTTGCTGTGGATCTTTCACAATGGAATTGACGGGCACAATCGGATAAGAATCACCAATGGGCACATTGCCCGAAGGGCTGATAGTGTTGCCCTTGGTCAGCGCCGTAATCACTTCGTCCGGCGACATGCTGTAAGACTGTAGCTTCTTAGGATCAACTGTGATGACAATCGATCGAGCGCTACCACCGAACGGTGGCGGAGCAGACACACCAGGCAGACTTGAAAACATCGGTCGCACGCGGAAGAGCGCTAAGTCTTGGATCTCGGCGATGCTCCGCGTATCGCTCGATAGAACCAGATAGCCTACGGGCACGCTACCCGTATCGAAGCGCATCACGAATGGTGACACTGTTCCAGGCGGCATAAATGCCTGCGAGCGATTCACGTAGTTGATCGTCTCGGCCATCGCTTGAGCCATGTTGGTCTCGGGATGGAAGTACAGCTTCATCAGAGCTGTGCCCTGCACGTTCCGCGACTCCACATGGTGGATGCCGCTGATGTACAGGAAGTGATACTCGTAGTAGTTGGTCAGAAAGCCTTCCATCTGCGCCGGGTCCATCCCGCCATAGGGCTGGCAAACGTAGATGACAGGCAGGTTCAGCTTTGGAAAGATGTCAATTTCCATCCCTTTGGGTAGCCCGCTGGGATACGGCCACTTGTAGTGCTGAAATACCGATGGACCCACAGCCAAGAAGCAGCCAAGGGTCAAGCTTAAGACGAGCACCATGATGGTCGCTGGGCGACGCATGGCCGAGATTATGAGTTGCATGCAGTATTGATTCCGATTTCTCAGCGACTGTGCTTAACCGATTCCATTAAGCTAGTCGGCAAAGTTTGCCAAACAGGAGGTCCCATTCTAATCGCTACGACCCAGGCCGCACCTCCAGAAACTGCTGTTTACCCGCTTCAACCGCTACTGGCCGAACCATGGAATGTCGAGTCATTCATTAAAGAAGGCACAAACGGATTTTATCCCCTTCGTAGGGTTGTCGGCGAGATGCGGAGCAGTTTTCAAAGTTGGACGAGGACAATCGTGGTGGCAATCGTGGTGGCAATTGCGGTTCCAATCGCTGGTGCCATGGTTCTTGCTGGCTGCGCGAAAACAAGACCAGCCCTGCCTCATCAAGCCGCTCAATCCGTTTCCCGCGTTGCCCCCCAAACTCAACTTGCTTCTGTGACTTCCAATTCGCGGAGCACTGAACACACAGCGATTCAGCCAGTGTCGCATCAGACTGAGCAAGCAGTCGAGTCCGGACAAGCAGTCGACGTACCTGAAGAAACTGAAGTGCAGACGGCTGCAGCACCGGTTCCCATCAATCTACCGACGGCTCTAGCGATGATCGGTGGACAACATCCAGTAGTCGGCTTTGCTCGGTGGCGTGTCCAAGAGGCCTATGCACAGCTAGACCGCGCCCAAGTCATGTGGCTACCGAGTATCCAGTCGGGCTTCAATTATCGAAGACGCGACGGAAACTACCAAGACGTGCAAGGCGCGATCGTCGATGTGAACCTTAACTCATTCAACTATGGACTTGGCGCTGGAGCCGTCGCAGCCGGTTCGCCTTCGCAGCCAGGTATCGTGGCTCGGTTCCACCTTGCCGATGCATTGTTCCTTCCTAAAGCTGCCGAGAAGAACGCATGGGCTCAGCAACATGCAGCTTCAGCGACACTCAACCAACAGCTTCTCAATGGTGGCGTAGCTTACATAGACCTCTTGGAAGCCTTTCAAGATGCGGAGATCATTGCGGCAGCGGTTAAGCGCACCTCGGACCTAGCCGAGATTACCGAGAACTTTGCCGAAGCAGGGGAGGGCCTAAAGTCTGACGCGGATCGAACCGCCACAGAACTCTCTTTATTGCAGACTCGCCAATTAGCAGTCCGTGAACGTCAATTGGTCGCATCCACACGATTGGCTCGCGCACTCAGCATTCCCATGACCTCATCCATATTGCCACAGGATACCGTGGCAGTGCCGCTTGAGTTGATGACACAAGTTTCAGACGAACCATCGCTGATCTCAACGGGACTAACCACACGACCGGAATTGAAAGAATCGCAAGCACTCGTAGCGGCTGCCTGTGAAGCGTACAAGCGTGAGAAGTTCGCCCCGTTCGTTCCAAGTGTTCTCTTAGGCTTCAGCTCAACAAGCTTTGGTGGAGGCCTAGGCGGCAACACGGACAACTTCGGAGGACGTTACGATATCGACGCGATGATGGTTTGGGAGATGCGAAACTTTGGCTTGGGGGAAGGGGCCGCTCGCCGAGAACGAAACGCGCAAGTTCAGCAAGCGACGTTCGTAAAGCTGAGGATCATGGACCAGGTCGCGCAGGAAGTCGCAGAAGCGAACATCCAAGTAGGAATTCGGCGACAACAGGTCGCAATTGCTCAAGCCGCTATCGCTCGCGCACGAGACTCTTATCAACGCAACATCGATCGCATTCGCGACGGCCAAGGCCTGCCCATCGAAGTCCTTCAAGCCATCCAAGCTCTTGAGGCCTCAGAGCGGGCCTATCTGCGAGCGGTTGCTGACTACAATCGATCGCAACTTCAACTTCAGTGGGCCTTAGGTTGGCCAGTAAGCGACTCACCTTCTTCTGAAGCTGCGCAGTAGGAAGTGCGATAGCAATCGTCATTACTTTGCAGTAGATCGCTTCGGCAATACCCAGCCTTTGCGTGGGAAATGGCAGGTGTAGCCTCCCGGGTTTCGCTCGAGGTAGTCTTGATGCTCGGGTTCTGCTTCCCAGAAATCTCCGGCTGGTTCTACTTCCGTAACAACCTTCCCAGGCCACAATCCAGATGCATTGACATCTTCAATTGTCTCCAAAGCAACCTGCTTTTGTTCTTCGCTGGTGTAGTAGATTGCAGATCGATACGAAGTTCCGCGGTCGTTACCTTGGCGATTCTTCGTAGTTGGATCGTGGATCTGGAAAAAGAACTCCAGCATCTTGCGAAAGTCCGTTGTTGCCGGGTCGAATATCACTTCGATTGCTTCAGCGTGAGTCCCGTGATTCCGATAGGTGGCATTCTTAACATCACCGCCTGAGTAGCCAACTCGCGTTGAGACAACGCCCGGCTGCTTGCGAATCAGATCCTGCATTCCCCAAAAACACCCGCCTGCCAGAATTGCTTTCTCTGTCTTCATGTTTTGCTCCAATTGAGTGACTGCTTTGGGACTGGAAGTGGTTTGTACAGGCTGTTGCGAGCAAGCAACCAGCGATGTTAGAGCGACGCAAAATAACGGTATACACACACGACTAGCCAGCCAAGACCTGCTCGATGGAATCATTTTGTGGTTTCTCCAAGATGTACGAACCTAAGGTCTGCTCTGTACTATTGTGCTCAGTAACTGAATTGTATGACGTTGCCAAGC
>CAYWNG010000062.1:11405-17806 GCA_964458685.1 uncultured Pirellulaceae bacterium | reverse complement strand
AACGTCATTTGTCAACTGTGCAAGCATTGCAAGTCAGTATTTGAGCGGATGAAGGCGCTTTTTCAAGGGAATTTCAACTGCTTTAGAAACAAACTTCCGATGGAGAATAGGCTGGAGCATCGCGAACTGTTGCAATGAAAGCTATTGTGGTTCAAAATGTTCTGTACAGCCGCAGTACATTCTGAATCAGCCAATGTTGACCCGGTGCACAAATTGATGTCTCGGGAACCTTATCCATGAATCACAAAAATCGCCCCCATCGGTTTGAAGAGCTTGAAACTCGCAATCTCCTGGCAGCCGTTTGGCAGGCTGGTCCGAATCGCTATGATGTCGATGGGACTGGGTTTGTCGTTCCCAGCGATGCTCTGGCAGTCATTAACGACTTGAATCAGAATGGCAATCGTCAGTTACCCGCTTCAAAGCCAGCGAACTACCAAGGGGCTCTCTGCGATGTCAACGGCGATGGCTTGATGAGCCCGACGGATGCGTTGCAGATTATCAACATTCTCGACACAGTTCCGCCATCAGCCAACGTTGACGTCAACCTGAGTTCTTCAAGCGACTTGAACGGCGATCAAGTTGTGCTCCGTCCCAACGTGGTTTATGAGATCGTGGGTTCACCCAACTCGAAACTCTTGATTGAGACATTGGATGACGATGAGAACGTCATCGACTCTTCGTCTCAGACCATTGGTGCTAACGGAACCGCTTCGATCCCCAAGACGCTCAGCGGCGGGCTGAACCATTTGCGATTCACCGTGACCAATGAGCGTGGCTTTTCCAAGAGTACAGAGCGACTCACTCGAGTCGGCGACGCGATCATCGGCTGGAACGCAGCTCTCTTGGAAATGGTTCGTGAAGCAACTGTTGTGCTTCCGAATGGCGTTCTAGTGAAGACTCCGCCACCGTTGGTCGCTAAACAATTAGCGATGGTCCAAGGAGCGATGTTCGACGCCATCAACGCGATTCGACAAGAGTATGAAGGATATGCTTACACGGCAATTGCAAGTAGCGCAGCATCCGAAGTGGCTGCTGCGGCGACTGCGGCCTACCGCGTCTCTCGCACGCTCTACTCGACCGAACACGAAAAGATCTTGTGGGATAACACGCTGGCGGAAATTCTTGCAACCATTCCTAATGATTCGGCGCGATCTATTGGTATCGCTGTGGGCGAACAAGCCGCGCTGGCGATGATTAACAAGCGAGCCAACGATGGTTCGTCGGCCACTTCAAACTATCAACCTGTCGATCAACCAGGTCGATGGCAACCCACGCCGCCAACTTTTTTGTCAGCCACTCTGCCTCAATGGCCCAACGTGACACCTTTCGCGCTGACTAGTGGCAGTCAGTTCCGCCCCGTCGCTCCACCTGCCCTTAGCTCCGCCGAGTATGCCACGGCTGTGGATCAAGTGATGCGATTAGGTAGTGCCGACAGTACCGTTAGGACACAGGAGCAGACGGATATTGCTAAGTTTTGGGCAGATGCGGGAGGCACCGCAACGCCGCCTGGCCACTGGAACATCATTGCAAGCGACATTGCTGCTTCACAGCAGTTGAGCCTTATCGAAACCGCTCGTATGTACGCTTTACTGAACTACGCATTAGCCGACGCGGGCATTACTTCGTGGGATGCTAAATACGTCTACGATTTGTGGCGCCCGATCGATGCCATTCGTGAAGCGGATACGGATGGAAATGCGGCCACGACTAAAGATGCTAGTTGGACTCCGCTGCTGGGGACACCTCCATTTCCGGCCTACACTTCCGGGCACAGCACGTTTAGCGCTGCAGCGGCGAGCGTGTTGACTGAGTTGTTTGGTACGAACGTAGCATTCACAACCTTTGCCGATCCAGGTAGCACCGGTCAATGGCCTCCATCCAAAGATGTCAGCGCGCTAGACTCGCGAAGCTTTACCAGTTTCGCTCAAGCTGCTGAGGAAGCCGGTATGAGTCGCATTTATGGCGGCATCCACTTTATCTTTGACAATACCGCGGGTGCTTCTTCGGGAGACGCCGTAGGAAACTGGATCGTCGATCATTTGCTCAAGCCGAAACCGTAGTGGCACGACCTTAGCAGACTCGTGCCATGCGTTTACTACTCAGCGTACCGCAGTATCGACTCGCCTTTGGGCAAGTTCAGACAGACTACTAAGCCATCCTCTTCTTCGAACCACGTTCCCGATTCAAGTTGGTTCCGTTGCTGAACCTCATGAAGTTCCAGTATCGATCCATCCTCATGCTCCGCGATCAGCTCGCCAGCAACCAACGGACAGCGGAATGTAAACAGCGGCGTTGCAATCGGCGCTGTCATGTGAAGCTTGGATTCGGATAGCTTGAACTGTGTCCAGCTTTTCGCGGCCCAGTACCTAGCAATCTCGCTTAGCTTCATCCAGATCGTTTGATCCCGATAGACGGTGTTGAGCGTTTGGACGATCGCTTGAAACTCCTTGAATCCCGTCTTCTTTCCATTGCAATACATGCCTGGCCAATGACAGAGCATCAGTGCTGGGCTGCGGCGCTGAATGAGTTCGGCCATCCGCCCCGATTGTCCATCATCGCTCAGATAGAGCTTGCCACGCGACCGTTCATCGCCCTGCCAACCACCGAACCAGTCACCTGTACCAGCGGGCACGTTAACCGTTGCAGTCACTGACATCGTATTCTCATGTTGTAGGTTCTCGAGAACGGGTTCCGTACTTTCACTGCCTTCGCGGACGTATTTGAAGTAGTGTGGCAATTCAGCTTGGAAGACATCACGCACCGCTTGATAGACAGCTACCGAGAGTTCCGTTTTCATCAGATTGCCGAAACCGCCAGGAGTTGTAATGCCTTCGCAGGGCAATCCACAGTTTTTGAGGATTCGCAGAGCGTAAGTTAAGTACGCAGTCAGCTCGTCGGTGCTTATCTTGACTCGCGGAAACGAATTCTCCATCGTGCTTGCGTTCACCGGTTCGACCGGACGACCGCTGTTGAGATCGATAATCCGAGTGTGAGTAATCATCTCGGGGTGAATGTCCCAATTGGGCAGCATGAGCGTGCGAACCAGTTCTAAGCTCGACTCAAGTTGCCCTCGAGTCCACCCAGGGAGTTCGCGATCCAACCATCCGACGCAAGCTGGATAAGGCACGATACTGTATTTGCCCTTAACACCATTTTCGCCACACCATTGACCGAACTCGCGAACGAAGGCATCGGGAATCTCGCGAGGCCAGCTTTGCCACGGCTTCTGATATTCAGCGCGATCGGGCCAAGCTTGTGCAAACTGAGGCGTACAAAAGTGCCCCATGTTCACCAAGCACGTCGAGTCATCGATAATGAATGACAGCGGCACGCGATCGCGAGGCATCAACACTTGAGCCACCGCTTGCGAAGAAACGTCCATTGAAGCTACGCTTGACCGCGAGCTCCACACCGAACATCCTAAGGCGGTGGTTGCCAAGGTAGACGAGGTGATAAAAGATCTTCGTGACAAAGACTCGCGGATACTATGTGACCTAGCCATCGATTCCCAGCCTCGCTAAAGAAGAAAGGTTGCTAACATATGCTTAATTCTACGCGATCTTGCCTAAAATAGCGTTCCAGAGGAATAGGCGTGAGTCATCCGGTTTCTCTTTCGATCGCTTGAGGGTTCACGCAGCTATTTTGACGGGAAACCAAACCTGTGCCGCTACAATCGGAGCGATACTGTTTCACACACAGATTCAAACCGACCCGTTAGTTCAATGGTTGATGGCAGCAGAAGTGACTCGCGTCTCGCTGCCCCGGCTCAGCGATAGTGCATCCCAAGAGAAGCTCATAAAGCAGCTTAGTAGTGTTCCAAGTCTTGAAGCCGCAGACTTTGTCCGCACCATGAACGCCCAGGGCGAGCGTCATTACGAAACGATCGAGCTAAAGAAGTGATTTCAATCTAGCAGACTTGCTCGACAGGATTGTGTAGAACCTCTCGCTGAACAGCTACTCCATTCCACCTTCAAGGGCCTGGCGAATAAAGGCAGGACGATTGGTGGTGATGCCCCAAGCGCCTAGACTTCGGTAGAAACTTGCGTCCTGAGTGTCATCGACCGTCCAAAAATGGAATTCAACCACACCATGCGACTTCAATTGTTCGATGAACTGCGCAGTCACGACGGTGCGACTGGCTTGTGAACCAATTCCGTCTGCTTGGCAGCTTGTTACCGTTTGTGCGATTTCATCTGGAGTGGGAGACCAACTGCCGTTGTCGAGCTGCCGATAGTCGACAAGCCAATGTGCTTTGATTTCGGGCATCTGCCTTTTGACTTCAAGCACGGTACGTTGATCAAAGGCGATTATCAGAAGGCGACGACGATCGATCGAAGATGCAGATAAGTCGCGCTTGAGCAGTGGAACGATCTCTGGGCCAGTCTTCAGCTCAATCACGCACCACTTATCCGGTGGCATTTGATCGAGCACTTGTCGAAGCAGCGGAACGCGTTGATCGTTGAACTGAGGCGATTTCCACGAGCCAACGTCCACCGTTTTTAGCTGATCGTAAGTACTTTGAGCAACGACTAAGTTCACTTGTCCAGTGCGATTGAGATCATCGTCATGTACACAGACGATTTGTTGATCGGCCGTGTAGCCATAGTCGCCTTCGATTCCATCCGCCAGTTGACTCCACGCTTCGCGAAACGCAGCAAGCGTGTTTTCAGGAGCGTCCTTCGAAGCGCCGCGATGGGCGATGATGTAGGTCATGTTCGAATCTCGTTACTAGATGCAACTATTGCTCGGTTCTAACTATCCGCTTCGACGCAACATGAACTGTTCGTACATTGGATCAGCGATCTTATCCGCACTTCGCTCGCTGAGATCTTCAGCCATGATCTGATCCATCTGACCTTGGAAGATCTTCTCTGCCCGCCCACCATTGAAGTACGCAGCGGGCTGTTGAGTACTACGGCAGGATTTAATCAGCTCGGCGAAGAATGTTTGACCAACAAAGTCGCTGAATGCCTCATGCAATGCGTCTTTCGTTTCGCCCGTTCCGTGTGAGGACTCGCCAAGTCGATCTCGGAGGCTCTGCTGAGCTTGATCCGATAGCGGTTGGCTTGCCACATCGGTCTTCGCACTCGCGTCACTATTGACCGTGTCTTGGAGTAGAGCAGCAAAGTTACTGGGATCGCTGTTAGTTCGAGCCTTAGCCGCTTGTTGAATCTGAAACTGTGAAGCGACGGAGTTGATTTCCATGAAACTGTCTTCTTCCTTCTTGACCGCTGTACTCGAGCAGTTGAACCACTACTGAATCACCAGTTCACCGTACAAATCGCCGTTGCGCTTCAGCGTACGAATGATGGCGATCACATCTTCAGTGGGAACCTTCAAAGCATTTAGCGCATCCACTAAGTTCTTCAACGCGGGCTGAGGCGTTTTAGGACTGGCCGGATCAAAAGATACAAAGCGATCGCCGGGCACACCAGCTTGAATGGTCAAGTTCTTATGATTGATTGCGACAGGATTGATCAGTACGTTATCTCCGATAACGATGACACCTTCGCGTTCGTTGATCACCACTCGTTTATTCTTGCGTAGATTGCCCACTTCGATATCAAGCACTAGCTTGGCAAACATCACTGGTTTATCGGCGTAGGCGGGCGGAATTTCGACTTGCACGTGCATTTGATCGATGGCTCGGGCCATGCCATAGCCAGCTCCGTTCATCATTCCATTAAAGAAGCTGTTGATTGAGTCTTGAATGTCGGCAGCATTGGAAAAACTTGCTTGATCGCTATCCACGACTAAGGTTAGCTTGTTCTTTTGTACGAAGCTGTTGGTGATGGTCGTCTCCATCTTGCAACCATCGTAGACCATTCCATTCGTTGGAATCGTTGGATCGGTAATGGAGATTGGGCCACCGGAAATTGCGTAGATCGTCTTCACATCCGCGCGAGGCCCCAACATATTGGCCATCAGCAATCGGCCTCCTTGAAGGCTCTTTGCACTGATTGCATCGACGGAACAATCGAGCAAATCACCTTGCTGAGCACCGGAGGCAGGAATGGTTGCTGTGACGATAACAACTGCAACATTACTTACCGACTCCAGCTCCTTGAATATGGGCGAGCCCTGTTTGTCGCTGGCAATTGCGCCGCCCATAGCTTGGTACATAGCGGCCAGCTCGCGATGCGTTGGAGTGAGCTTACTATCTCCGGTTCCCTTCAATCCGACTACCAGTCCAACGCCTTGCAAGCGATTCTCTTCTTGACCTTTGATGCGACAGATGTCTCCGATGCGCAGGTCCGAATCGACGGTCGATGAGCTTTGGGCGTCGACGACCTTGGGAATCATCGCGAAGCCAGAAAAGATGGCCGCAAAAACCAGGCCTGCACAAACATTGCGTATGAACATCGCTCAGTTACTCACGTTTCGATTAGAATGGTTTGATG
>CAYWNG010000062.1:0-11395 GCA_964458685.1 uncultured Pirellulaceae bacterium | reverse complement strand
ATGCGACACAAGTCCGCCAATCGAATACTGCGAACATCCTGCGCGCAGGCGACCGAGCAGCAGATAACGGCCAAGAAAGTTGTGATTGTTCGCAAGGTCATTTCAGCGTTCCAGCAGGATTAAGAGATTTCTCAGCTTCAGTTAAGTCGTTTGCTTTCGCGAAGCACTCGCATTAGAAAGGCTGGAATCGTCCGAGCCATTCGCTAAACCAGCCTCGACGGTATCCATCACGAGCCTGTCCTGCTTCGTGTTTATCAATTTTCAAGTTGAGAATGTCTTTGCTTAGCACTACGTTGTCAGAGCCGATAGCGGCATCCTGACAGATGCCCGTCAACGATACCTTCCATCGATTGTCGTTATTCGTAATTTCCTTGTGAGCCTCTAGGACGATATTGCCATTGGGGTAGATATCCACGATCTCAGCAGCAATATTGAAGGTCAGTGACTCACGCGTGACGATCTGCGAATTCGCGCGATAGACCTGGTTCGTCTGTCCACGCACGCGCGGCTGGCCATTCTCCATCACCGCCGGCTTAAGAGAATCCAATCCCTCTAGACGTATCCAATCTTGCAAAGTGGCATCGTAAATTCCATTCTTTCGTTGCGAAGCGATGCCATCGGCCGTCATTCTTGAGATTTCATCCACTCGGATCTGAACGATATCATGCGTACGAAGCACTCGTTGACGTGGCGGTGGTTGGTAGTTGTAAACCGCTGGGCTTTGAATCGACAAAGGCGATCCGCCGTAGTACGAAACTTGACCGACTGGTCCCATCATCTGTCCGGATGGTGATGGCTGGGGCATCGGCAACTGTACCGAAGGAGCTTGCATCGCCGAACCTTGAGCCGCGGTAGGCGAGTCGCTCCGCAGCGGATTTACCAATTGGGGTGCATTCGAGCCTGCCATTTGGCTGTTCGCTAAGCCCTGTCCAGATCCCTGAGGCTGCATCATCGTAGCAGCAGGACGCTGCGAGTAGATTGGATTGTGGAACAAGCTGCTTTCCTGACACCGTGCTCCACCGGATAAAGCAGCCCAGGCTGCCAAACCGGTCAATGTTGCAATGTTTTTCACTGCTAGCCCTTTCAATGGAATTAGCACAAGTTCTATCTGCTTTGCATAACTGCTGAAGTCGCTGAGATGCGTACGACAGATGTACCCACTACGGTAGCCTTCAACTTCTTACGGTCCTGCATCTCAATATCGATCAGGTCTCCGACAGCTCCGCTGCCAAGACTCTTACCAGAGGTCTTCACGACTACAGAACCCGAGACAGCTTCGACTTCAACGAGTTCGTTACGCTGAATCACAATGGGCTCGCCAACGACATTGCGATTGAGAGCTTGATTGGTACTCACGCTACGTCGCAACTGCTTACCAACAATCTCTTTGATCTCGGTGAAGTAGCCCTCGTCTTCAATACCTTTGGGCATCGGAGCATAGGTCAGCATTTCGGAAGTGATAATCTGATCTCGGCGAATCGGACCACTCGCTACAACAATCATCGGAGGCATATCAATCGTGGCTTTGATGGTTGCAGAAACGGTCTTGCCGTTCATCTTGATTTGAAAGATAAACTCTTGTTCGCCAGTCCAAGGTTCGGTTCCACCACCAATCGAAGTGATATTGCGGCGCGATTGAAGCAGCTTGCAATACTGCGTTGCGATTTGTGGATCGATGCGCCAATCAACTTGGCTTCGTGTCTTCAAATTCAAGTACTCACGAATTGCCGCGGCGACATTGCTCTTCGCATGAGCAATGATTCCTTCATCAAGGAATGCGGGCGTAATCGACTCTTGCAACTCAGGCTTGATCGACTTGACGCCTTGAAGCTTTGTCTTGGAACTGCCGCTCCAACGAATGCTCTTCGGATTAACTCCACGCAACTCCAAGTGCTGCATCACATCCGAGCTGTGCCAAGTTTGTACCTGACCATCCCGCGGTGCGGGACCAAGGGCCATCTCTTTTAGCTTGTCAAACGACGGTGAACTACCCGAGACGATCTCGACGACATCCTTCAGGCGGACGACTGTACTGGAAATCTGCGGATCGCTAATGAATCGAAGGACCACTTGATCTGAGTCGGACGCGCGCGCAGTTCCTGCAATACAAACCAATGCGAAGCTTAGCGACAGCAATGCCATGGCTAGCCTACGCACAGCTTGATGTGCCGAGTGTTGGTGCTTCAACAGACCTAATGCGAAACTCATCGTTATCGTCTCAAATTGTTAATCTGTTGCAGCAGTTGATCACCGGCTTGTACGGCCTGCGAATTCAATTCGAAACCACGTTGAGTCGTGATCAAATCGATCAGTTCGGTTACAGGCTCGACGTTCGAGGCTTCCAAGTTCCTTTGGCGAATCACACCTAAGCCGTTGGTACCGGGCTGTCCTGGTACTGCCTGACTGCTCGCATCGGTTTGCTGATAAAGATTTTCACCGACCTTGAGCAGACCGTCTGGATTAAGGAAGGTAGCCATTTGAATCTCACCAATTTGGGTCAATTCAGTTTGGTTGGCTGTTCGGATGGAAATCTGTCCCGTGGGACCGATTTCAATCGCGATCGCCTCGGGAGGAATGTTGATGTTGGGTTCAAGAACACGACCGGTTTGCGCCGAGCCGATGACTAGATCGCCATTGGCATTGATGTCTAAGTTGCCAGAGCGAGTGTAAAGCACGCTTTGCGATGTGGGATCGATTACCTGCAAGAATCCAGGGCCTTCGATGGCGATATCCAGTTCACGACCGGTTTGTTGCATCGCACCTTGGCGAAAGTCCTTGGTCGTGCTTTGAACGCGAGTTCCCATGCCGATTTGAGTGCCTACGGGCGTAGCATTACCGACCGCATCCAGCATACCGGGCATGACTTGATTGCGATAAAGCAGATCTTCAAAGTTCGCGCGATCTTTCTTGAAGCCTGTCGTATTGATGTTAGCCAAGTTGTTGGAGATCACATCCAACTTGGTTTGCATGGCATCCATGCCCGTCGCGGCAGTGTACAGCGATTGAACACTCATCTAAGCACTCCTTGCTTTGATTCGTTTTGCTTTACTTTTTGGTAACGAAACTAGCTATTCCAACCAGCCGGCTTCTATTTGAGCACTCGACCGATCAACTGCTCCATCGATTCATTCTGAGTTTGTATCATACGCACGTTAGCTTCGTAGACGCGTGAAGCTTCAATCAGCTCCATCATCGCCCGCGTGGGCTCGACAGCCGATTGCTCAAGCGCACCACTGGTGATCTTTCGCTCGTTCGAAGCTACTTCGTTCACACTAGTCAGCGATTGAAACATGTTATCACCGACACGAGTTAAATCTCCCATGGCGGCTGGACGAACTAGCTTGACCTGCTGTCGCTCTGTCCCTTGTACGACCGATCCATCGCCCATAACTTCAAACGGCAACCGAGGATCGATGCGAATTCTTCCTCCGCCGGCCGACAAAACGGGATCACCGTGCGTGTTTACAAGTTGTCCCTGCGCGTCGAAAATGAAATTTCCGGCTCTGGTGAGAAACTCTTGCTCACCGCGTTGGACGACGAAAAAACTGTTGGGATCGTTGATGGCTAAGTCTGTCGTCCGCCCCGTGGTCTTGATAGGGCCTTGGGAATATTGCGTAACGGCAGGCTGAATACCAACGCCTGCGGTCAAATCATCCACGCCTCCACCGCCTGGCATGACTTCGCCACGCTGGATCGCTTCGGATTCTCTCGATTGCAGGACCGCCATGTGCGGCTTGAAGCCGGTTGTGTTGATGTTCGCCAAGTTATGACTGAGCACTTCCAGCCGGTGACTTTGCGCGTTAGCACCCGTCGCGGACATGTATAATCCGTAGGTCATAATTGATGCAGCACCCGATTAATTGCCGAGCCTTCCCCCTGCAAAAAGACATTCAGCATCAGTCATTCCCAGAATTCCTACTTCGGGTCAAGAGAAGCTGGAAAATGTTTGCCTGTTGCTGGCATTAGTTCGGGTGTTCGAGAGCGAGTTTGTTGGCCTAAGCCTCAATCTTGCTTCCCAGCACTTTCAAGAACTGACGCATCCAAGCTGGATGAGCGGGCCAAGCTGGGGCCGTTACCAAATTGCCATCGGTGTGCGCATTGTCAAAGCCGCTCGATGCCTCAACGTAACTTCCACCGCTTATGGTCACATCGGGACTACAGGCTGGGTAGCAACTGCATTGCTTGCCTTGCAAGACTCCAGCAGCGACCAGAATCTGCGGACCATGGCAGATAGCCGCAATGGGTTTGCTCTGAGTATTGAATTGCTGGACAATCTCGAGGACGCGCGCGTTTAGTCGTAGGTATTCAGGAGCGCGTCCACCAGGAATAACCAGTGCATCGTATTCGGCAACATCGACCGTATCGAAGTTAGCGTTGATCAAGAAACGGTGGCCAGGCTTCTCGGAATAGGTCTGATGTCCCTCGAAGTCATGAATCGCGGTAGCAATCGTATCCCCCGATTTCTTACCAGGACAAACCGCGTGACAATGATGCCCTACCATCAGCAACATTTGAAATGGGACCATGACTTCGTAATCTTCCACGAAGTCTCCGACCAAAAACAGAATCTTCTTTGCGCTCATCGTAATCCTCTGAGAATATTAGTTTGGCAGTTGTAGTACTTTTTCGATTCAACGTGGCCTTCAAGCTCGGCTTTAGCTATTTCTTAAGCTCGACGCACACCAACTCTTTGTCGCTGCGGACGTACATCCGAGTTCCAGCAAATGCGGGAGCGCTCCAAACCACTGGCCGACTCACCGCTCCGGCGATCGGCTCGATGACCTTCGCGCGGTCGATCTCTTGGTAACCACTCTTATCGAGCTTGCAGATTACTAGCTCGCCGTTCTCAGTGAATGCAAAGTAGCGATCTTTGTTGCGTACCAAAAAGGCTGTGCCAGATCGAACTGGTTTTTCAGCGATGGGTTGCGCTGTCTCCCACAGCCTCTTACCTGAAGGAATTTCAACCGCCATCAAGGTACCATCCGCATCCACGCCATAGATGATGTTGTCAACCACAGTCGGTTGCACATTGACTGGAGACATCAACTGTTTGGGTTTATCACGCAGCAATAGTTTGACTCCAGGTTTGTCGGCGTCGAGCTCAAGCAGAATGTTCTTCTGACTGTATCCGCCGACAAAAACGTATTTGTTTTGCACGACTTGCGGCGTCATAATGATCGAACCGTTGTCCGCCTTGTACTCCTCTTTCCAGTACTCCTTGCCAGTTTCAGGATCGATCGAAGCCAGCCAGTCGGGGCTCATCACCAACATCTGTCGCTTACCAGCATGCTCGAAGAACTTTACCGGACAGTAGCCTTGTTCGCTGGCTGTCCCGTAGCGCCACAACTCTTTGCCGGTCATCTTGTCGAGAGCGACAGTTTGACTGCCTTCGCCACCAGCGACACAGATCAAACGATCGCCATCGATGGTCGGATGAGCTGCGTAGCCCCACAGCGGAGAATTGGTCTTGTAGTCATTCTTTAGCTCGCGCGACCAAACAATGTCGCCCGTCTCGCGCTTGAAGCAGATCAATCGACCTTCGGCGCCCAAGGTGTAAACGCGGTCGCCATCGACTTGTGGAGTCGCTCGCGGGCCATTGGGATATGAAATCGCGTAAGTCGTTGGAAAGTCTTTCTTCCAGATTTCATTGCCGTTGGTAGCGTCTAGACAACGAACCTGCTCGACTCCGTCCATCGCATTGCGTTCGAAGTTCGCGACGCCAATTTTGGCTTGCGAGGTGAACTGAGTTAGGTAAACGCGATTTCCAACGACCGCAGGACCGCTGTAACCATTGGTTACAGGAATCTTCCAAACAACTTTAGGACCGCCTTGAGGGAACTTATCGACAATTCCCTCTGCAGGCCAAACGTTATCTCGGCCTGGACCCATCCACTGCGGCCAATCCTGAGCCGATGCGAATGAGTTGCCAATGCCCGCGAATAAAGACGCGGCAAGCAAGCCTACTGACAAAGTTCTTTTCCAAGATCGAGTCATCTGTGTACCTATGTTGAAACTAAACTGATGATGTTACTTTGGCAAACGCGAACAAGCCTGGTCCGGATTGCGATTCTGACAGTGCTGAAAATACTACGTGCGGTCTATGCGTGGCACGCTTTTTGAACACAGTTTAACAGAAGTTCCAATGGACTGCGACGACGTACCGACCGACTTCTTTCGCATCGTAAATGGCTGGGACTCAAGCAAAGCCGCGAAGGTTGTGAAGAACAAGAGCAGTCGGTCTTCCATGAGCAACCAAGTTACGAATTGTTCAGCTCGCGGAGACCAATCGCTTTCGGTGATTACTCTTTTGCCGCGAGCCGCATGGGAATTGTGCGAGTCATCTGAGGTGAGACAGCTACTGGCCAGTCTTGTCAAACGCGCATCGCCGACCGTGTTACGGTTCCTGCGCGCAGCGAGTCTGACTCGGCTCCGACGCAACTCGAACTCGACTCTAAGCAAAGCGAGGCTAAAGAATGAGGACGGGAGAACGTTGAGAGCCAACTCCAAGATGTCCCGCGCTAACGCTTGTTGGTGTTACGCTATTCTGGGATTTCGGGTCGAAGGCCCTTTGCTTGTCCCTCGCTAACGCTCTATCGCTTCGGGTTATAAATACCCCTCTAGATCACAGCATCCCGACCCAATCTCAAAATAATGCACGATCAAAAATGCGAGATGGACATTGTCCGCCGCCGTCGTTTTCTGGTGTATCGGCAACAGCCTTGCAAAGCTAGCAACCGAGCAATTGGGGCCAGTAACAGGACTATTCGTCAGGCTATGCAAATTTTGACTAAACGTCTCAAGCGTCAAGTTCGATTTATCTGATACGGACATCGGTCCGAAGTCAGCAGAAGGCAGGGTGCATTTCTGCTTTGGGACACTTTGAAGTGGTGCTGAGTTGAACTCATGGGTCAGACGCTGATCGGCTTACTTCAAAAAACATCCAACCACAATCGTCCGCGACAGATCGCTTGGGCGATTGTATGGGGTTGCGTTTGTGGACTGATACCCAAATCCAGCTTATTGTTCCCATTGGCATTGATGGTTTCTGTCTTGCTTCCGCTGCACTTAGTTGCAGCGATGGTTTGCATGCTGATTACCAGTTGCATCAGTCCGTTGCTCCATCCCACACTGGGCAATGTCGGCCATTGGATGTTTGGCTCGCTGGGTTTCGCGCCGATTGTGCAGAAGCTTGAATCCTATCCGCTTATCCCGTGGATGAAGCTGCACAACACGGTGGTGATGGGGGCTCTGCTCCTATCCTTGGTCGCATTTATGCCCGCATATTGGATGGTGCTTCAGATAATCGCACCCCTGTATGCCCGTTGGTTGAAGCTACAACCAGAGGTCCAATCAGAAGATGCGGTGCAGTTTGAACTGATTCCAGAGGCCACCAACAGTCCAGCTATTTCATCGTCGAAGCAAGTCGCTACTGCGCTGAAGTTGCAGCAGACAGCAGTTGATAGCTCGACATCCCCGACCACACTGACACCCGATCCAATCCACTACAACGTAGAAGCAGTTCCACAGCGGCCACCTGTAGTAGCGCCAGACGTCGCGCCTCGTCCGTTAGCAGCGGCCTTGGATCAGTTTGACGCTTCGGTGTCATCGCTTAGCTCGACTAGTCAAACCGGCGATAGCAAGCAAGTTCACGGTTGCCTCACCGACGTCATCGATTCAATTCACGCACTTGAAGATCTTCTGGAGCAAGCGGGGTTCGATACAGCCAATCCTCTCGACGCTCAAGCTGTCTTAGCTCGGGCAACTCGAGCGACCGAGCTGGTAGACGACATCTTGAACTCGCTCGACGCCATTGACTCAGAAGCAGCTAACACAGCAACTACTACAGCAGCTCCTTCGACACAATCGACTCCATTGCGAAGCATGCGCCGTGGCGTTGACAGCCCGACTGATCAATCCACAGGAACAGGACAAACTGCACCGCCAGGCACAACTGCATCACCAGGCCCAACTGCACCGCCTGCAGTGGATGCTCGGCAAGCTTCACCAACTGTTACGATTTGGCTCGACCCCTCCGCACTTCCCAAGGTTCGAGTCGACGCACCTCAGATTTATCAATCACACGATACCAAGATCTCGATCTACCGCCGAGCGAGGACGGGGGAAACCACCGTGTCCACCTCGGATACCAAGACACCATCGGAAAAGGATTCTATGTCAACTGCCAGTGAAACAACCGATCAGCAGGCCAATCTCGCTGTAGTTGTGCCACCTCAGTCGTCAATTCCGTCGACTCGCCACAGTGGATCAGTCCAAACCGCCGAGGCCAACGCTGCTATTCGCAAGCATGATAACACGCGTCACGAAGAGGCGCTGCGACACTTGCTGGATCACTTGCGAGCGCTTAAGGAAAAGGTCTAAGTCATGCGAATCTCTTCGCGACGACTATTGTGGGTATTCAACTGCATGCTACTGTTAGCGGCTGCATTGATCTTTCGCCCCGTCCGATCTTGGATTGATCAAGTCATTATCGCTCGATCAATCCACCCCAATCTCAAGGTGCAAGAGATTCACTTGCACGCCAATCGATTGGACAAAGGACTTAGCGTCGTTGAAGCCAAGCAGTTTGACTGGGGCTCGATCGAAGGCAATCGAAGATTTGGCATCTCCGCAGAACGAGCTTGGATCGTCATTGATAACGCGGCGCTCGTCGACAAAGTTGTCACTGTTCCAAAGGCAGTTCTTGAGCATTCGCGTTTGTATCTAGAGACTATCGCTAACGACAGCCGCATCGCTGCGAATCCTTATTCGACGAATCGCACCGGCTCGCTTTGGCAACAAGGCGTCCACGACAAGTTTGGCGATCTCCAGTGGACCGATCTGAAACAACACTTGGACGGAGTTCTCAAGCTAGATGAATTCTCGCTCCAAAGTTCAGCCAAAATTGATGCATGGGTCGCAAGCACAGAGAAAATCGCTACCGAAGCCAAGCAACTTGGCTCTGGAAGCGAGCAACTTGGCAATCAGCTTCGCGACAACAACGAACTGCAAAGCCGCTTGATCGAAGTGGAAAAACTGATCGAGACCGAGGAGCAGCTTCGTAGTGATTTCGCCTCGTTGGATGGCGAAGTTGACCGAAAGCTGGAGCAGATTGGCAGTGCGTTTGAAAATCATGTGAGCATGATCAAAGAGAAAGCTGCTGACCAAAAACAACAATCGACGCGTCAATTAGCGAACCAGTTACTTGTGCAGACTGGCGAGCGATTTCTGACCCGCTTTCGCCCCTATGCGGAAGTTGCAGACCTACTGTGCCGCGCATCGACAGCAAAACAAGGTACACGGCCTGACGAAGATTACTTTAGTGCTGACCGCCCTATGGTCAGCCTTGACAATGTGACCGCCAGTGGAGTCTTTGGAACCAGCAGTTTCAAATCGCCCTTCCGAATGCAGACGGACATGGCCCTCACCAGCAAAGCACCGTTTGGCGCGATCGCTAGAACGAATTTCCGCTACCAATTCGATATTGCCAATCAGTCGATCCGAATGTCCGCCGCCAGTCGCTTGGAACAACAAGATCTCACTGATATCCAGGTACAATTCGTCGCGCAGTCTGAACCTGCGATCGATCCGACTCAAGAGCAGCAAGACGATCTAGTCATTGGTCCTGCTCAGTGGGTCGTCGTTAGCAATGGTTCTTCCATCTCTGGCGAGCTTTACATCGACTCCGCATTGCTTCCCATGCTTACCGAAGAGAATGCTCCACTTGCCAAGGAAATCCAATCGCGGATACCAAACACTTCGGATGAAGCCAAATATGTCTGGTTGCGCCTGAGCGGCTCATGGGACGCACCCATGTGGAGCGTGACCGAATCAGCGATACCAGAATGGTTGCTTCATTCGATTGAAAAAATGATCGAGCAGCAGATTGTCGAAGAACAACAACAGATGATTGCCAAGCTTGAACAGTATCTCTCCGATGAAGTTGACCGATTGGCAGAGCACTTGAACCAGCGGTTAGACAACGCCAAACAACGAACCGCCCGATACACCAACGAACTTCAGATGGTGAAGAACACTCTCGCCGGCCAAATATCAGCCGAAGCCAAGTCCGAGTTCGCTCGCACTGGTACAGATGAAGTCAAACGCTAGGGCCAAGCGTAGCAACCGCTGCCAAGCGGTTGAGAACTTAGTCAACGTGAACACGCGGTTATGCTCTTCGTGTTTGTCGAACCGCAGAATAAAGGAAGGAAAGGCAGCGGACAGCACACGCAGTACCACCGCTACTTTTGCTGCTTCTATTGTTCGGCCGCCATTTTCTCTCCGACTACGATCTTATGCCTGGTGCGCATCTGTCGAAGCTCATCTGCCGTGAATTGATTGAAGTCCACGTGAATCGCTTGCAAGTTGTTAAGCTCCAACTCGACAATCGACTTGGCAGTAACCCGTGTGCGACTCAGGTCCAAGTAGTTGATTTGGCACCCCATAAACTCGCGCAGCCCTTTGTCGCTGATCTGCGTATCTGCCAGCGATAAGCTGTTGAAGTAGAGATGCTCCTCTTTCCAATGTGCAGCAATCTTTGCCAAGACTTGATCGTTGACGCTAGACTTGCGTAATGAAATATGGTGTTGTTGTGACTGCCGAGGAACCAAGCACATGCCATTCAATTGGTCGCCGGAAAGATAAAGCTCTCGAATGCCTCCGTAGGCAAGTGCTGTCCGTACTCCTTGGTCGGTGAACTGTCCGCTGCCTAATTTTACAATCTGCATCGAAGCGCAGGCTTTCAACGCTGCATCGGTGAGTTGCGTATTGCTGAGCTCGCAACCGGTCGAACTGGCGGGCGCAAAGAACTTATCCTGTAGTGGTACGTCATTAGCGATAAGGTGCTGTACTCCCGCGAAGCGAATGCCACTACCAGTGATTGGATTCTTCGAGATGTCCAATACTACCCAATCGCGAGACTTCGTAATTACAGCGATATCATCATCATCAAAATTGCAATTGCTGATTTTCAATCGCACCACATCCTTGGGAAGCTTGGCAATCTCCTCGGGAGTCAATTCAGTCTCGCTCAGGTCCAGATCTAGTTGTTTAGACCGCGATTGCGTCGCGTCGTAGTGCTTGAACACGTTCATCAACGTAGGGTAATCAATCTTGGAACCAGCTAGCCCCAATTGGTACAGATTGCCGATTGTCTCTAGTTGTTCGAGTCCCTTTGGAGTCACGTTCGTGTATCCCAGGTCAAGGCACTTAAGGTTGGGATACCACTGTGCCAATTTTGAAAGCGTCTGATCGGTAATTTGGCTATCTGCCAGAATCAACTGCTGAACCGTCGAGTACTTGGACAACGCCTGCATCGAATCGTCTGTGGTCGATTTACCGACCGTCAATCGAAACGGCTTGCCATTCACACACAAAAGGTCGCCACCATCGGCTCGCA
>CAYWNG010000061.1:0-17861 GCA_964458685.1 uncultured Pirellulaceae bacterium | reverse complement strand
CATGAACGCCCGAACGGAGTACGACTTGATGCTGACCGCGAGACAAAAGTGCCTTTGTCCATCCCGCGTCGCTCGGCAAGAGATTCCCAACTCTTCCTTCTACATCATCCACGTAAGCGATGCCCATTTCGTTGTTGTACTGAGCCCAGCGATCAACAACGGTAGATTGCAACGTCGTGGATTGGCCTGAAACGCCTGGCACTTGAAAGACTCCATCTACGCGATTTGTATTTCCGCCGTCCGGTGGATTGCCGTTGTCGCCGGGATTTTGGTTGTTAGACGAGTCATGCAGGCGCAACCAAGTGGAAGATTCCGAGAAGCCCTTAGCAGACACGCGAATCTGAATCGCTTCCGTTTCGTCGACGCTGCTGTCCAGAGTTCCCTTCACCTCAACCTCGATAGCATCAATACCAGCAGGGAATGTAACCGACTGCGGAACAGCTATCTCACCGGGCTGCGAGACGGATACGATCGCTTGAAGAGGCTTTGAAACATCTGTACCCGATCGCACCAATCGAAGTTTAGTGGTTGAGTTTGAACCGGCTTCGTCGATATCGAGCTGTGATACCAGAGCCGTCAAACGTGGTGAGTTGCTGAAGTAAACTCCTGCACTTACTCCCGAGCGTGAAAGATCACGAAAGTATTGATCGATGTTAATACTTGTTACGGCTCCATGTACATCGTATCCCGCAGCTTGCCATTGTGTGAAGTTTAATGCGGCCCCCTTCTGACCGTATTTTCCACCATTGGCCCCGTAGATATCAAAGCTGGGGACATCCAACGACTGATACAGATTGCCATCCGACTTAAACAGTTGACCATCAATCACACGTTCGTAGAACTGATCTGGGCCGTAATGATCGATGGAGATCGTGCCCTTTTCATGACTATCCAGTTTACGATAGTCAACCACCAGATTGTTTCTCCACTGCAATTCTCCCAGCGGATAGCCAGCGTATTCATTGGGATAGTAGCTCAATCCGGCGCCATCGGTTCTACTTTGTAGAGTATTGACAATGGTGTTGAATTCAATCAATACATTGGCCAGTTGATTGGTACCACCAAAATCTGCGACGCGTATCGAGCCCGAATCGATCAGCAGGTTGTGATGAATATGCGAGTTTGGTGCTGATGTCCCTATTGCAGTGCCAGCAGCATTGATAATCGTGTTGTATGCGACTTCGTAGTATCCAGTTTCTACCGCCTGCAAACCACCCAAGTGCTTGTAGTCAACCGCCATTCCCGCATCAGGATTGGCGTTGAACATCGTATTGCCAACGATCGACACATCCACACCACCAAAGACGACAATATGCCGGTTGTTGGCGTTTTCTAGTTTCTTGCGGTCGTAGTTGTCAGTGAAGAGATTGTCCTGCACCTTGACATCATGAACGCCGGAAAGATAAACGCCTGAGAGATTGTTGGCCGCCATTCCATCGACATCGTGAATGTAGTTATTTCGGATAACCACTTCGCGAGCATCTGCCGCTGTGATTGCTGATCCATACGAGGTCACGTCGAGACCTTCGACAATAATGTGGCTGGACTGCAACAGATACACCGATGACATTTCCGATCCATCAGGTGCTCGATTATCAACCTTTGCGCCGGGGAGACCACGAATAGTGATCGGTTGCTCCGCCGTACCGTGAACTCCGCGGAGGAAAAGACCTTGCCACTGCCCTTCGCCATATCGATAAGCGAACTGATGCTCGCCTGGCATGAGCATTACAGTGTCGCCGGGCTTCAGAGCGATGTGATCAGCAACTTTCAGTGCATCATATTGCGAGACAATGCGTTGAACGCTCTTGAGCGCCGTCTGAGCACTCAAGCCATCGTTCTTATCGCTCCCAGCTACTGGGTCAATCCAATAGGTTGTGCTGAATACCGTTCGAGTCTCAAGTGGTTCAATTTGTAGCTGGCGCTTTTCGCTTAGTTTTTGTGTCATGCTATAGGCTTTCACTCAGGTTATCGAAGATGGTTGGTTACGAAGGCGTTTACTTGGCTTTGCAGTTCTGGTCTGCCAGCGATTTGAGGCAACAAAGCCGAAAGCTCCAGCAATGACGACTCACGACGGTTGGCTCGGAGCGCGGCGGTTTGGACCTGAAAGCGAATCTCGCGATAGATACCACCTCCCGTTTCGTCCTCGGCTGATTGCAGATTACTGACAAGCTCTCCAAGATCGTGGTTCATAGCATCATTGGTTTGGTTGGAGCCCGAGTTGAATACAATGACGCCAAAGACCAAGAAGAAAGCTATCAGCAACTGATTGCGTTGTTTCTTATTGCTGGCACTTGAACTGTCAGCGCTTGTTCTTGCTGGAGAAGAGCTATCGGTAGACACCTTGGAAGATTCGGGTGCTTTGGTCTGCTTGCTACCGGTCTGTTTGTTGCCAGCCAAGCGCATCCGCACTAAATCACTAAGCTGAAGCTCTTCACCATCAAGCCACTCGACGGTTTGATCGGGCAAGGCGGATTTCTTCCCAACGCGCAACGGTTTTGGCGAGCGGTTGTAGATGATTCGCTTGCCGTTTTGCATTCGCAAAGTTGCGGTATGGCTCTCAATTCCTTGAATGCAAAGCTCTAAGCTAGGATTACTACCGATGCGGCAAATAGGGTGAATGATATCTATTAGCTTCACCCGACCTTCACACTGTACTTCGATGGTCATTGTCATGATTTCTCTCCTGCCGTAACTTCTCTACCCTGTTAGAAAAAGGATTGCTTGCCATAGATTGCGCCCAAGATAAATGGAGCTACTGCCACGATCAGGCAAGCGATCATGATGATCCAGCTTGGAAAGGCCATCATCGTCTTTCGCTCGCCAATCAACTTCTCTGCCAACTGCGCATGTTTGAGTCGCATCTGCTCTGCTAGGGTAAGGAATGTCTTGCTCAACGGGACACCCAATTCCTCTGCATTCTTGATTGAGAAGACGATTTCATTGACATCTTCATCGCACAGTCTGCTTTGAAGCTGATCCAAGCAATCTCGCAATGGCTGGCCAGCTGCATGCGCTCTCGCGAGCTTCCCAAACTCGAAGCCCACGGGATGATTGATGTTCTCTCGAACGACCGTACCTAGGCACTGACGAAAATCTCCTCCAGCCTCCATCATCAGAGCCAACAGGTCGATAGCATAAGGAAGCCGCTGCTTGAATCGACGCATGCGGACTTTCGCAAAGCCATGCAACTGTCGCGGAACAAATGCCAGTCCTGCGATGAACACGAAACCTGCGATCGTTAAAGAAATGATCCATTCGCCTAAGCAGAACTGAACAAGACAAAGGCTGAAGATGGCCGATAAGAGCATGCGCAGCACCGCAACAGCAAGGTATTCACGAGCTGTCCAAGGCAGTTCTGATCCGCCTTGACCAAGACTCTTCTCAATGGATGACAAGTTTCCAATTCGGTGTAGCCAGGCCGATTCCTCAATCTCTCTACAAAGCGGCTCAAAGTATCGATAGAGCTTTGATTTTTGGCGAAGCTCCTGGCGACGCAGTTCATCGAAATCCCATGCCTGTGGTGAGGTGTTCACTTCTCGCTGCGCCATCGCGGCAAGCAAATAGCTGAAGCGAAAAGCGGCATAGCCGCTTAAGAGTGATGCAATTACGACCAGATAACTTGTCATATCAATTCATCTCCATCGATAGAACTAGTTCTTGATGTCCATCAGCTTCAGAGCCCAGCGTGCTCCGCAGTAAACAAGACCGATCACGACTACGAGAACACATTGCCCCATGATGCTTTCGGTCAATAAACTGGTATTGGCGGAATCCATCAGATACATCAGGACGCAAAAGACTGCTGGAAATAGACTAAGGATGAAAACCTCTCGTCTACCAGCGGCCGTGTCAGCTTCCATCTTTCGCTCGATGCGCTGATGCTCGCGAAGACTGATTGAAATTCTCGCTAGAGCCTCATTCACGCGGCCACCACGTTCCAGAGCTGTCTGAACTGCGGTAGCAAACAGCGTGAAGGACTCGAGCGAAAGTCGTGAACGCACCTCTTCGAATGCATCAGCCAAAGGTCTCCCGCGTTGATAGTCAGCCAGAATTCTCGAGAACTCTTGCTTCAGCGGCATGGGCGTGTCTTTGTTCACCTCCGCAAGTCCCTGCTGTAGAGTCAACCCAGCCTGTACTGCATTAGCCAAACCTTGAGCCGCCGGAACGAGTTGATCTCGCAGAAGAGTGCGACGGCGAATGATTAGGAATTGCAGAATATGATTGGGGGCTACATACAGCAGCCCCACGGCAACCGGAATCAACAGCGTTAGTTGGCAGTACCAGATCGCAAACGGAAGTCCGACCATGGCTACGCACCACAATCGCAACCAAACGGTGATTTGCTCTGTCGAGACCAGCAAGCACCTCAACTGTTGCGATAGCGATCCAGTTTTGACTTGTGCAATTTGGTCGCAAACGGGAATGCCGCGAGAAAATCCCGTGGCAGTAGCTCCAAAAACTAGTGCGGAAGATGCAGTTAAGAGCAGTAAAGAACTGGTATTCATGGTGATTCAGCCCATCCAAGAACAGAGATGATCTGAATAGTGGGTAGTTTTTCTGAGTCACCGATGGACACGGATTTTGAAGAGCCTCAGCTCAACAATAGAAATTCTCGAGATCGTAACCGGCCGTTAGCAACTGATCCGTAAAAGTCGGTAAGCAGCCCGTCGGCACCAACTGTTCGTCTCCCTCGAGGCCTTCCAAATGAAAGAGATCCTTCATACGAACGCCTCCACCTTGGTTGTCCATACCAACAACTTCAGTGATCTGTGTGATGCGACGGCGTCCGTCTCGGCAACGAGTCAATTGAATAATCAGATCAACGGCCGATGCAATTTGTCGATGGATCGAGTCCACTGGCAAATCGGCAGCAGTTCGCACCATGACCTCCAGCCTCAACTGCACATCCTTGGGACTGTTGGCATGGATGGTAGTCAACGAGCCTTCGTGGCCTGTGTTCATGGCTTGCAGCATATCCAGTGCTTCGCCGCCTCGGCATTCTCCGACGATGATTCGGTCAGGTCGCATGCGCAACGAATTCTTCACCAGATCATGGATTGTGTAGGCTCCATTACCTTCAGCGTTCGCTTGCTTGACCTCCATTCGCACGACATGTTCTTTGGTTATCTGTAGCTCGGCAGTATCTTCGATCGTAACGATTCGCTCCTTGACGGGAATGAAATCGGTCAAGCAATTCAGCAGCGTGGTCTTGCCAGTTCCAGTACCACCGGAGATAAGAATGTTCCTGCGCGCTAAAACGCAGGACTTGAGAAACTCAGCCGCAGATGCAGTAATTGCTTGACACTTGATCAAGCTGTCTATCTTCAAACGATTGAGCGGAAATTTGCGAATGGTGATACAGGGACCACTCACCGCCAACGGTGGAATAACAGCATTGACGCGGCTGCCATCGAGCAACCTTGCATCAACAAGCGGCTGAGACTTATCAATTCTTCGGCCAACTTTGGAAACGATGCGATCAATAACGGAAAGGGTGACGTCATCGCTGACGAATCTTCGCCCGGAATCTTCGACAACTCCTCGCTTTTCGATAAAGATGTGATCGCGATCAACCACCATGATTTCACTAATGGTAGGAATCCGTAGCAAGTCTTCCAATGGACCGTAGCCAAAGACAATATCTTTGATCTGCTTTTTTAGACTCCGCATTGCAAGATAGAGCAGAAGATCGGGTAGAAGCTGGCTACTCTCTTCCTCCCAAGCTTCGCCAAACTGATGCTCCACCAAATCCATCTGCTTGCTCAAGTCCTGAGACGAATTCAAATCGATCCGATCGCTTATTCGACAAACGATCTCCTGTAGGTCCTGCTCGCGATGAGCCACTGATGAAACCAAACGACTCCAACCAGCCCTTTGTGATGTAAGTTCATTAAGTTGCTCTGGCGTATTGCCGAATACCGATTCGATGAGAGATTGCTTGACACTTTGTCCAGCGATGTACTCAACCAGTCCCTGCTTTTCAGGTTGTGCAAGCGACTGGTCACTAGCTAGCCTCTCGATGGCGTGCTCAAGATTCAGTTGATACTCTGGATTATCACGTCGCTCCACGTCCTCCGTCTCGACATCCATCAAAGCAAGCAAGTTGCGATGCAGAGTGCATAGAAGCTGCGACGTTTCCAGTTCGTTGGGATCTTTGATGCTACGACGGGAGTCTAACTGCGAATCTTCAAGCGTGATCTCGAATGGAAACAACTCGATGCGACTGTTGCCCTCCAGGGCATGCAGCACACCTCGAACCAAAGGCTGGCCATTAACAACACAGCTATTCTTGCCGAGCGAGGTGATGTGCCACTTGCCATCAACACGCTTCAGTTCAGCGGCTTCGAAGGCAACCAGTGGGCTGTCTAGCACAACCAAATTGCTATGGCTGCGGCCAATGGTGATGACCTGAGAATCCAGAGTTATGGCGTTTTTCTGGCCAGCTAAGACGTTGTGACACAAGAGTAACATGTTTAGTCTCTATGGGCTTGATGCGGTGCTTTGTTGTCAGTCTTTTGTATATGGTCCGCTAGTTTCAGTTTGTTTCTGTCAGCTTCAGACAGCCTGTCATAAGCTTGCAATCCTTCTGCGGAGACACCAAGGCAAATTACACGCTCTTTACCAGACTCGTCCTTGCCTCGGGTTATCGACAGGACGCGTCCGCCGGATATGGCTGTGACGCCTTTGAGCCGTAGATCAACTATATCATTCACGAAAACGGGTTTATCGCCTTTAGATTGCTTCACCTCGATCACTTCTTCGTCAGCAGACCTGTAGGCGATGTTCGTTTCCGGCAGATCGTTCGGTGTTAGCAGGCAGCCACCCGAAATGGGACGCTGCAAGTAGTTGCCCACAATCGCCGGAGCCTTGCCCCAGGGGATCAACGTTTGATCGAGGTTACTGGTCGAACTGTAACTTACTTTGACCATTTCCAGGTCAGTTAACTGAATTGGCTTACCAGGCACCAAGTCATTCTTCGCAGCAACGAAGGCTCTTGGTTCCAGCTTACTGCTCACGGCGGACCAGTTTAAGAATGCTGCACAAATCCCCAAAGCTACAGGTAAGCCAAGCCGCTGCCAGTGATTGATTTTCATGATCTATTTCCTGTCATGTTGGTGAAGAGCTGTAAGAATAAGCCGAGTATTTGAATCGCCGGAGTCCGCCAGTGGTTGCACGCGTACGGTTTGTGATCCTCGATGACAAATCCATCCGCAATTGTCCGCATGTACTTCTTCCTGCATGAACCAACCGGCTTGTCGCCAGAACGAAAGTAGTTCGTTGCGATCGCAGTGAATCTCAACAATCTCGCACTGTAGCTGGCCGCGATTTCCGAGCCGACGGCACTGCGAATTGCAGTCTTCGATCATCGGCAGCAGATGTTCGTGCTCGCTTGGTCGTCGCCTGTTGGGAATTAGTCGAATCATGTGCCACTGATCGTCGTGCATCTGATGGGCAACTATCAGGTGAATGATGGAGTTTTCTTCGGGGCGGTAGCAAACGCAGGCTCGTACAGTCCCAAGCTCAACAGTTCTCCATGCAAGTTGACCATCAACGCGTGTTTTTGCTTTCGAGGCTGGAAACAGATCCAGCACAACACGATGTTCTTGTTGAGTGCTACCGTGAAGATCTGCTAAACCGCGGGGAGTATCACTTATCAATCGCTCGAACTGTCGCTGCGAGACTTGCTGGCTTTGAAACTCCCATGGCGATTCTGAAACGACCCAAGAACCTTCAGCAAAACTATGAAGGCTGCTTAAGTTGAACATGTCTTGCGTCTCGGCTGTAATGGATTGACTCGCTGCGATTGCACGATCCGAGTCTCCCTTCGAATCGTATTCACTTGAGTTTAATGAACCAGACGCCTGCACGCCCCACACCAGTAGAAGCCCGGCAGTAATCACCATCCAGGGAGCCAACCAACGATTCGTTTTTGAAATCGCATTCAATTGTGACTGTCGGTCCAACTTCATGATTTTGCCTCGGATGTTTGAACTGGTTTCTACCGACGATTTTGCGATTTGGGAGGGCGAGGCTCCTGCCGAGCTTTATTCGACGCCACAGCAAGTTCACAAGCAAGCTGAGCAACGTAAACATGACTTGTGAACGGTAGGCGGCGGAAACAATGGCTTCGCAGGAGCGGTGCATTTTCGCGCCTCACACGAAAAGGTGTTTAGAGCGGTGGACTTTGGCTCTCCACTAGAAAGGGTAAGCAAATGAGCCGAAGTGTGGACAGAGCTAGTTTTTCGACACTTCGTGCGGAAAGCCCGAACAGTCGCCCTCCCGGCAGACTCGCTTACCCCCATTAACCACACAAACGGCTGTAGTTGCTTTCGCAAATGGGAGTGTCCGCCCCCCCCCCCAAGGTCAACCGGCTAGGCCAGAATTATCTACATACGAAGAGCATGTCAAAACGTTTGATGTAACCCTCTAGCGTTTTCCGGCTTTTGAGGCCTGCTCCTTGAGAAATTTCTGAGCTTGCCGGCTGCCGTCTACATGACCTTCCGTGCTCTTTTGGCCACCTTTGTGAGCGGATACCGCCTGATCATTAAGCCATGATTGATCCTTGGCCACTATTTGACCATCGGAATCAATCAGGCCCGAAACATCGTCGTTAGGAATTGTTAAATTCGTGTTCATGGAGTTCATCGCGTACTGCTGCAATGCCTGCTCATGCTTTAACTCTTTAATCTGTGCCCTAATGTTGCGGACTTCTTTGTTCGCTTTGTCAATCGCACCAGCATCGCGCGGCACAGCTCGCTCCAGCGATGCAAGCTTTCTCTCCTGCTCCTTGAGCCGCGAGTTCAATGTTCGGAGTTCGGCTTCGATCTTTTGGATGCGCTGGCGAATCGTCGCTAACGATTGGCCAACCGACGCTTGGACTCCAGATTGCAGTGAGCCAAACGATCCACCTGAAAAACCGCCACCGAAGCTGGCAATTCTTTTAAAGCTTTGCAAATTACTCGACGACAATCCAAAGTACTCAGCCTTGTCCGTTAAGGTCAGTGCAGCATGCTTCTTGAAGTCGATCTCTTTGTGATCCCATCGTCCAGCAAATACGAATCGTTGGCAGTTCGTGCTAAGACTCAACGACTTGATAGGTCCGAACAGCCCCTGTGGACTAGCTGCCGATTCGCCAGATACCAGCCCAGCATCAGCTTGCATCTTCTCAGGGTTTGGGCCAAGAATCGTATTGACTTTGTCCACGTTTGTCAGATTGAGACTTTCCGCTTGATGCTTCCATGGTTCATGGCGCTTGGCGAATGCCTGATTGCGTGCTTCAACGGTCACAATCATGCGAGTCTGAGAAATGCTGCAGATACCAAAAATGATAGATAGAAGTGCTACCAAAATCGGCAGCGCGAGAGCTAACTCCAAAGGAGCCATACCACGGCGATTGTTGCATCGAAGAGCGGCAGTTCTGTCGAAGGGTCTTTTGTTTTGCATTTTGTTCACCTGATAGTCTCTCTAGAGAATTCACATTTCTCGATGATCGTTGGCCCTCCCCGCAAGGTTCGCAGGACTCACCTTGCGACCCTCCCGCGAATGAGTTAGCTCTCTAGCAAACTTCTTTGCGCGGAAGGGTTAGGGCGCGCTTAATTTTCTTAATGCGTGTTCAGACAGCCCTGTGTATGGGGTGCCGATTTTGAAAGTACTTTGGCAAACTTTTCTGGCAGATTTCTTTCGCTCAGCATTCGGTTCCATTGCGAATTGCTGACTGGAACCAGCTTGCATTGCCAGTTGACTTGAATCTCTGGATAGATCACTTGTGGTGCTCCGCCGTTATCCCACTTAGCCACCAGTTCCGATGGTCGCAACCCTGGCTTCCAGTTCAGCGTATCCCAACCAATGTCAGCTTGGCGATTTGGGCGAATGCGTTTGCAAGTCAAATCGATTTTGTGCTCGGGGATCACTTGATCGTTGGCGTTGTAGATCAAGGCCTGAGCCATCGCTACCTGACCGTCTGCATGGAACTGTTTGAACAATGGTTTGCCGATAACAGCAGGTGCTTCCCAGTAGGCAAGACCTGTGACAGCGAACAGACGATCTGCTGTTTCAGGATTATCTGTGAAGGACTCGAAGCCCTTGTCGGGAGCAAAATGGTCCTCCAACACGTACAGTTGGATCTTTTCCGATCGCCGCCCCGTAGTTGTTGTTTGCAATGCATTGGTGACTCGCTTGCTATATCCATCGCTATGGTCTTTGTAGAAGTGAGAAGCCTTTGAGAGCGGGGCAATCTTGAGTGCCTTAATGACCGGTTCACGGTGATAGACAACCCATGGAAAAGTAGCTCGAGCCAACTGAGTGATCTTGTTGATTTGGTCTCGAGTTACATCCGTCTCGACGCTGGGGCACTGGCAATTGCAAGACTCTTTGCCTTCGATGACTCTCTGAGGATACTTGGGATCATTGTCGATTGCGTTAGCTTCGGCATGAGGGTCGAGCTTGACAGGCAGCTTCAGCTTGTTGGGGAAAGTAGTACCCAAAGCGCCATTCTTAGCAGCAATTTGTTCAGCAGCCTGCTCAGCGATCTTTGGGATGTACTCAACCACATCATCTGTATAACGCTTGGCTTGAGGCAAAACTTGATCGCGAACCGTTTGTTTTAGGGGAGTGAGACTTTTAGCGACACTCTGAGCCGCCCTAAGCACGCGATATTCAACGCCGATCCACTGTTCGAGGCCCCTCATGGATTGCTCCAAAGCACGACCCGCCGGGGCTGTGGGTGGAAACATCTGCATGATTTTTGCAGCAATGATTCCCATGTACACTTCCGTCAAGCGTTGCTTCAAAGTGACCTTGCCGTCCAAAATTGCCGCTTCGGCATTCACACCAGACTCTTCACGGACCAACCGATAGACTTCTGTCTCTTGGTAGCCCAGAGCTTGTGCTCCCATCTTGGCAAGATACAGTCGCATATTGACATTCTTGAGGTCTTTGCCGCTATCAATGGTGTTGGAGATCAATGAAGCAGCGTCTTCAGCCTTACCGCCATCATCCAGCAGATCGCCGCCGAGTGCATGGTGAACAATCACAATGCCTGTAAGCTCTCCCATGACGTGATTGGTGGCTGTAACTGCATTCATGCCCCGTGCCATCCAATAGCCAGGAGCAACTGCCACTGAGTCCGCGACGTCCTGATGTTCAATTCGACGCGTCGCGATGTTGCTAACATTCAAGATGAAGACGATCAGCAAAGTGCAAAGCATTACTGCTACGATGTTCATGATCGACATACTGCCGCGTCGGTTATTGTGGGACCAGATGCATCTCATTTTGCCTGTTCCTTTCGCTCATTCTTAAATAAGTCAGCCACGATACTCATGCTATTTGCATGAATAACCAGGCCGATCATAGTATCGAATACCTAGTGACTGGCTCGACGAACCAGCCCCCAGTTTTGCGATATCATGACTCGGCTTCACTCCCTCGTTCTCAATCATGACTGTCGTGACTATCGGCCTAACAAAGTGTTTTCCCGATTGACTTCGCTGGCCAAACAACCGGGCGATGCCGAAAGTGTGAATGGGAGCTTCGTAACGCAGGGTCAGTTCAATTTTGGCGTTAAAGGCGGGAACCTGGCTGCTACCATAGACCTCTTCGTTCTCAGGATGCAAATACTTGATTTCTAATGTCGAGCAGTTGTAAGCGTATGCAAACTTCCGCCTTAGGTACTCAACATCGAACTTCGAATTGCCCGAGTACGCTCGAAAGACCTCGATCTGTTGTTTGGCCGTAGCGACAACAAACGGGTCTAAACCCAAAGCTGAAGCGTGCGACTTCGATCCACTAGCGTACGGGAATATCGCTCGAGCGGCCGCCAGTCGGACCATGGTTTGTCGATGCTCCAGCGGCGTGTAATCCGCTGCGTCTTGAGGCATGGCGTTCTCGTAGGGTAACCACACCGCTGCAGCACGAGCCGCCGAGTAAGCGGCTCCCACGCTGCCCACTTTGGCGGTCAACAACAGCGTGCACTCAATGATCATGGCGATCAACAGCACGTAGATCGGTATCGTTAGGACCAGCGGCAGCATGTAGGTTGCTCCCGATTCCTCTCGGTGCAATGTTCTCAGCCGATGAACCCTGAACGCTAGGATGAACTTTGCTGTTAAGTGCGTTGTAGCAAAAACGCTTACCAACAGCGCTAGCCAGACATCTTCGATTCCGGCAATGTAGTTTTTCCAAAAATTCATTGTGTGTCATTCCGCATTGGCGTTGCATCTTCAGGTCAACTTGAGGGTAAGAATTGGCATGCGAAAGTGGACATTCGCCTTGCCGCGTGAGAAGTAACTAAAGATTGGAAGTGGGAGCTACATCACCGGACAGCCAACGATTACCGAGATCAACTCGTACAAGCTTGCCAAGCATCGCTCAGCCACGTAGTACAGCACTAGGCAGATGGGAAACAGCGTGCCTACGATCAATACAACGTCCATCGATGCCATACCACGTCGATTGCGGAGTTGTTTTTGTGTTCTTTGCCTTGTTGCCATGTTGTAACCCCTCGTTACCAAAGTTGATATCCAAGTCGAGTCATTAGTACGCCCAGTGCAAAGAACGCCGCCATAGGCATTCTTTTGTTGTTCAGGGGCTCACAACGAATTGAAAACGCGGGTATTTGCCTTGCCCAATAGGCAGCCTTGATGAAGCCCCCCAGGGATGCAGTTAACCGCCGAAGCGAAGTCTGACTCAGTAGCCAAACAACCGCCCCGAAACCAGCCAAGAGATGACACCAACCGATCACCATCAGCCCATCATAGGGTCCTAGAAAAGCTCCAATTCCTGCAGCCAGTTTCACATCGCCACCACCTGTCGCACCGGCCAAGAAAAGCACCAACATTAGCGAAAAGCAAACAGCCGCACCGCCAAGAGAAGCCTGGAATCCGATAGCACTAACAACATTACCTTCAGCCAGGATGGAGATAAACAAGTTGCTCGCGATGCCTAGCAATAACAATGAATAAGTCAGCCGATTCGGGATCAACTTTCTGTCAGTATCAATCCACGCGGCAACAGCGAGCGCCACAAAGAAGAGCGATTGTAGAAGCACACCCGCCACTGCCTGGCTAACTTGCAAGCTGAAGCATAAGCCGAGGAGAATCACGACCAAGCCCCAACATAATGACTTACTGCTCATGGTATTGCCCTCTTGAAGCTAGTTTGAATGCGACGGCGATCCGGTAGCACTGAAAAAATCTAGCCAGCTCAACGAACTGGCTAGTTTGAAACCGGGGATTTTGTCCCATGTAGTCTTGCTATGGATTGCTGCCCATTTTGATGTCAGCACCAGCCAGCAACTCCTTCACTTTGTTTGTCACCTCAGTGCCGATGTTCGACTTGAACAGGGCACTAACCGCCAGCATGATCAGCGCACCTACAGCCATGATCATGACGGTCTGCATTGATTCATTACCGGCTTCGTCGCGATGCAGACGTGCAATTTGCTTGAGCATTTTCAATCTCCAGAATTCTGATGCTGAGTGAAGGAACCGTGTTACCTGCTTGGCAACTATTACCGACCACCTCCTGTCCTGTCAGACGTTGCCAGCATTTCTTACTGATCGCATCGCCTGACACTGAAGAGGTACGGTTATGCCGAAATTGCTGGACAAAGATTTTGAAAAACAAGAAAAATTCACTCAAGTTGTCAATCAACCAGGCTTCCCTGAAACACACATGGTCGCAGCTTCCAGTTGACGTGCCGCAATGAGCATTAAACGCTCTAAAGAGAGTCGAAACCTCCGGCTCTTGCGTGAATGCGGAGGTGTTGGCGGTCTGAACAAACTAGGGGCTTCAGTTCATTTCGCCCATATTCACGTTTTCAGATGATTTTTTGGGGAACGCATTCCATCATCTCGAGTGGCCTTCGGGTATTCCTACAGATAGGGAAACAAGGTTCGCGACATCTGCGATCCGCCAACAACGCGAACCAACGATTCCCAAAAAATTTCAGGCGGACCTTCGTCCGCATGCAGACTCTGCGTGTAACCCTACAGATAGGGAGACATGGTTTGCTTCGTATGCAAACCAGAACCATGAATCGCCACCAATTTCGCTGATTTTTGCTTCTGCTTTCGCCAGTTTAGTCGCGAGCTGAGTAGTTCAAGGGGTAGATATACATCGGTTCAAAACGTCTGCATCGAAAGAAACCTTGCAAACCTTTTTTGGGACGTCGTTAGGACAAATTGCATAGTTAGTACTGGAGAGGCCAATGCTGCGACTCGGATCAACACTTTAGGAAGGTACGGAACATGGGCACAGAGACAGAGGACGTCTCCAACGACGCTGAAATGCCGGAAGAGATCGCGGAGGCATGGGCCAACGCACTCGTAGATTTGCAAGCCAAGGTCACCGAGGCAGAAGAGCATCACACACCCATGGAGGAAAAGGAAACATGCGAAAGCAACTCCAACGCACATCCGTGTTAAATCGTTCGCTACCGAACATACCCCAACTGTTTGCGCGACTCAATTCGCTCTACGACGGTTGCCGACCGGTGACTACGCAGCGATTGGCCGAGGTCTTTGACGTCGAGCCCAAGGCAATTATCGCCGTGCTCCATCGAGCCGAACAGCGTGGAATGGTTCGCAGTTATCAATGTCGCGGTTGGATTCCAGTGTCGTAGCTATAGGAACATTCCATGGAATCCAGTCTACAACTTGAACCCACAACGCTAGTCACTGACTTGGCCGACAATGTGCATCCAGGGGTCACACTGTTAACCACGTTGTACAACGAAAAAGACCTGTTGCTGTTTCGGCCGGTGGAAACCTGGACCGAAGGGGATCGCAAACGGAGTCGCGTGGACTATAGCCATGTTCAATATCGGCATGCCAACCGCGATGGCCTGCAACGCTTTATGAGTCACTTCGATTTCGAGTCTCAGAAGGAATTCACCAATCAATTCTTTGGCGTGTGCCCGCGCGTCGCTGATGAGGGTCGATTCGATCTCGCGTGGCAAATTCGAACGGTTCGCTGCTTGTGGGCCGACATCGACAACTGCGATGTTTCGATCGCTCTCGAGCGAGCTGCATCGGCCTCGCTCCCTTATCCAACGGCCGTCGTCAACAGCGGCAACGGTGTGCATCTCTATTGGCGACTGGAGCAACCCTTTGTCATCGATGATGCTGCGCCCTCAATTCCCGTTCACATCGAACCGATCCAGAGTGGCGATTCGCGAAAGAAAGCCCGTCGCTATGTGCTCGAAGGAAAGGATCGCGTCTATCTTGACCAGCGACATCACCTAACCAAGCTCAGCCCCAAAGCACTTCAGATTCAAGACATCCTCGCCCGTATCGCGGAAACCATCGGTGGCGACCATACAACCGATCTCACGCGATTGCTGCGAGTGCCTGGCACATACAACCGCAAGGACCAACGCAACGGTCGCCAACCGGTGATGTGTGAGCTTATCGAATGCGCTGCTAGCCGCAGTTACGCACTCGATGCCTTCAGCAGCTTCCACAAGCCGAGTGCGACTACCAGGCGACAACGCAACATCGATGCGATGCCGCTGCCAGCCATTCGTAAGTCAACAGCAGCGAAGTCCGACAAGCTTTCGGAATGCATCGCTGCCAGTACCATCGCGCGCGAAGGTACGCGATCCGAAACCGACTCTGCCCTTTGTTGCTATGCGATTCGCAACGGTTTCGAGGCCGAGGAGGTTTGGCAACGAGTCGAATCGGTAGGTAAGTTCGCGGAAGCCGGACGCCCATATTTTGATCGCACCTGGTCCAATGCTCAGCACGATGTTCGCACTTCTCTCTACGACAAACTGGAGCGGCGCGTCGAAAAGGCCACCGAACGCCCGACGATCGCCACAGACGCGTTCTCCGAGCCAGATTCAGATCCTCAGCCCAAGATCGTTGTTCACGCGCAGGAAACGCCTGTTGCAACGACGATGCAACAGATCACCAGCCGACTCGCGTCCAGTGACTGTTGTTACACTCGCGCCAATCAACTGGTTGTTGTCAATGGTGAATCGATCTCGCCCATTCTATCGCCAGCCGAACTCGCGGGTCTGCTCAACCAATACGTTGAGTTCTACTTTATCAAGAAGGAAATTGGGGAGTACAAACCGCTGCCGACCAGCTATGCCAATACTTGGCTCAACAACACGCACCAACGCAATCGCCTGCCCGCCATCAAGCTCTTCAGTCGCAATCCGGTTTACACCAGCGACTGGCGTTTGATCAGTCCAGGCTACGATCCGCAGTCGTGCTTTTATTACGCCGGTCCAGCCGTTGAGCCGATCGAGGGGACGAAGCACCTCGATACGTTGCTCAGCGAATTCTGCTTCGCATCCCCATCGGACCGCACTAACTATATCGGCATTCTGTTGACCAGCTTGTTGGTCTCGCATTTTGTGGGTTCCAAGCCGGCGGTTCTTTTTAACGGCAACCAGGCTGGGCTTGGTAAGTCAACCCTTGCTCAGATACTAGCCCGTCTTCGTGACGGTGCTGAAGCGCCGACCGCATCCTACAACGAGAACGACGAAGAGTTCGAAAAGCGACTAGGTGCGATCATCAAGTCGGGCGCGACAACAGTCATCATCGACAACGCGAAAGCGAAATCTCGCAAAGCCAAGATCGATTCGGCGTGCCTTGAGCGATCCATCACCGATCCGATTCTATCGTATCGGTTACTCGGCCAGTCGTCGGAGATACGAGCTGAAAACTCGCACATCTTTTGCATCACTGCAAACGCTCCCGATGTCAGCCCCGACCTAATGTCTCGGAGCATTGCGATCAATCTCCATCACATGGGGAATCCAAAATTGCGGGCGTTCACGATGAACGATCCAGAAGCTTATGTGAAGGAACATCGGCAACAGCTTCTCAGCGAGCTTGTGAACATGGTTGAGCGTTGGAAGGACGCTGGCATGCGGCTAGCGACGACGCAAACGCGTTTCAACAAGAAGAATTGGGGCAACATCATCGGCGGCATTTTGGAAGCTAACTGTGAGCCAGACTTCCTCGATAATGCCGACGAGGCTGCTGCAGCCATGGACGATACTCGGCGCGAGTTTAGTGAGCTAGTTGGACTGTTGGCCCAGCATCCCAAGGGAACATGGACAGCAGCAGAGTTAACCGAACTGGCCAACGAGCATTTTCTTCTGCGATCCGAACTTGGCCAAGGAACATCTCGTTCGCAATGCACGCGCCTAGGCGTACTTGCAGGACGCTATGTCGACGAACGTTTCGGAATGGATGATGGCAGCATCGCAATCTTCCATCGTAGTGATATAGGCCGTAAGACATTGTACCACGTCGGTTTGGAGACGATTGGTGCAGACGTTTGAGCTTTCGTTCAGACCTTTGCGGACGTGACGAATCGAGAATGTCTGCCCAATGAAAACCAGGAAAAGACTAGGCCAATACGATCTATGACAGACGTTGCAGACCATTTACTTAGACCCTTCACATATGAGGAACATACGGATGTGTAAATGCATGTGTATGCACGCGTAATAGGCGAGGTCAGGAAAGGTCTGAACGTCTGAAACGTCTGCAAGGTACGCGTGGGTCCTCAGTACGCATTTTTTAAACCAAGGCTCGCGGGAACAGCCGCAAGCATAGGCACAGTTTGTTACGTCGAGTTGTCCGGAATTTAGTTGCGGATCACGTCATCGCATCAGCAAGAAAGGAAGCAATACATGGGAGAAAACGCAGGAATGAATCAACTGACGGCGGAACAGAGACTGGTGGAAATCGCTGCGTGCCTGGCGCAGGGCATCGTTGACTTGCACAAGCGAGGGCGACTTGGAACAGTAGGCGAAGAGTTTTCGCCTGACTCGCCAGCTTCGCTTGACTTCGGTTTGGACTCAGGGCTCTCTGTGAACTCGGGTTCTATATCGGGTT